>DATHSR010000344.1:0-6449 GCA_035464035.1 Desulfotignum sp.
GCTGTTGCCTGGTTTTCAATGGTCAGTTACAAACCTCCACGAATAGCCATTGCCCTTGGGAAAGGTCATTACACCAATCCGGGAATCAAAGAGCATAAAACTTTCAGCCTTTGCCTGCCTTCAGCGGACCTGGTGGAGATCACAGATTATTGTGGGATTGTATCAGGTAAAAAAAGAGATAAATCTGAAATTTTTGATGTTTTTTACGGGGAGCTTAAAACAGCACCTCTGATAGGTGAATGCCCGTTGTGCCTGGAATGCAAGGTGGTTGAAATTGTAGAGAGTGGTTTTAATGAAATTTTCATCGGTGAGATTGTCGGAACTTTCACCGAAGAGGTATTTTTGACTGATGGGAAATTGGATTTTCAAAAAATGAAACCTCTGATTCTTTCACACCCGAACACCACTTATTGGCGCTTAGGGGACCCAGTAGCCATGGCTTGGAACATTGGCAAGAAATACAAAGCAAAGCGAAAGTAACATTGAGAGGTGATTTGATGCTGATCGTACTAAGTAGGTTATTGCCAAGGATAATTATCCAAAGAAAAATTATTTCTGGGCCTGAAAAATAATGGATACCACCATTATACAAAACCTGATAGTGTTTCTTTTAATAGGGTGCTGGTAACTATCGGCACTTGAATGGCCAGACCATTGCCGGAAAAAAGATTGGAATCCCATGGACGGAAATAACCGAAAAAACATCACCAAAGGAAGGCTCGTAGACGTGGTCCAGAAACCGGACCAGCGGACCGGAAACCTGACCCGGGGAAGAGTTAAAGATATCCTCACCAAATCCCCCTTTCACCCCCACGGCATCAAGGTCAGGCTTGAATCCGGCATTGTGGGCCGGGTAAAAGCCATTCTGCCGGAAGCCCCATGAAGCTGTCCAGCAAAAACAGGCTCATGCCCACGCACCGGGAGTTGTTCCCGGATGACACCTTATTTCACGGCATCGCCAGAGCGGTCTGCCGGGCCGGCGTTCTGCCCAGAAAAGAGCTGTACGAGGCATGGGAAACGGCCAGGCGTGTGCGGCGGCGGTTCAGGGGGGGACGGGTGGTGGACCTGGCTTGCGGCCACGGGCTTTTAGCCCAGATCATGCTCATTCTGGACCAGACCTCGCCTTTGGCCCTGGCCGTGGATACCCATCTCCCCAAAAGTGCGGCGACCTTGTTGGCGGCCATGTCAGAAACCTGGCCCTTTCTTGGAGAACGCCTCTGTTTTGAATCCCGGGACCTGGGGGAGATTGACCTTTTGCCCGGCGATGTGGTGGTCTCTGCCCATAGCTGCGGCAGCCTTACCGATATGATCCTGGCCAGGGCGGTTGGTGTCCGGGCCAGAGTGGCGGTGCTGCCCTGCTGCCACGATCTTGAGACCTGCGATACGGCAGGCTTGGGGTCCTGGATGGCGCCGGATCTGGGCGTGGATGCGGTCCGGGCCATCAAGCTCCGGAATGCGGGATATGAGATTTATACCGCAGCCATCCCGGCTGCCATTACCCCCAAGAACCGCCTGCTCATGGGGGCGCCTGGTTTGTCAGACCGCCTCTAATTCACAGCCCGGATAAATTATAGATACCAATGCAATCCAAAAAATGATATTTTCAATTGGGAAAGGCATGATGCTTGCGCTATAGTTGACCTTTGAAAACTTTTTTTGAAAAAAAGAAATAGACGAATGAACTATGAAATCACGAAAATTGCTTCAAAAAATACTTGATAGTTCAAAAAACATCAGATTCGCAGAGATGGTGAATCTTGTTGAAAGTTTCGGTTTCAAGCTAAACCGGACCGACGGTAGCCACCACATTTTTTCAAGGCCTGGTATTCCTGAGCTCGTGAATCTGCAAGATGTCAAGGGCAAGTCAAACCATATCAAATTCGCCAGTTTCTGAAACTGGTTGAAAAACATGATCTTAAAACTGGAGGATGAATAATGCGGGACTATCATATAAACATTTTCTATTCAGATGATGACGAAGGGTACATCGCTGATATACCCGATCTTGAGGCTTGCTCCGCGTTCGGCGAGACTCCTGATGAGGCATTGCAAGAAGTCCAGAAGGCCAGGGATTTGTGGATAGCGGCAGCACGGGCAGAGGGAAAAACTATTCCGCTCCCTAAATATCGACCAGTTATATATCAGGCGGTTTCAACTTGATAATATTCTTTATTCTGATAATGCATATGAATGATTAAAAGGACAGCGGGTGAAATAAGGAAATTGGTTGTTGAATGGGCTGAAAAGTACCAGGATGAATTACAAACTATTTGGAAAACGCAGGAATTTAAAAAACTGCCGCCCCTGGAATAACGTAAAAATGCAGATACCAAAAATATTAACTGCTGAAGCGTCAGATCATAAAATGCTTACCATCGTTTTCACAAATGGCGAAAAAAAATATATGATGTCAGCAGACTATGGAATGCAGAAATTTTCAGTAATTTCAAACACAAACATTATTATCCACTGCCAGAGAATCCATGGCCCTGAAAAACAATGGATACCCACCTCAATACTTGATCTCAGAATAAGCTCTTTAAGATAGCCGCCGCAACCGGTTACTTATATAATGCCGCCAGCCTGTCCGCCGGAATGCCCAGATGATACAGCAGCCGGATCAGCCAGTTGCGAAGGGTGCAGGCTGCGATGCCTTCGTTTTTCCACCGCCGGGAGGATGTGACCGATTTCTGTTTCAGGATATGGATGCGGCCCCCTTGCTTTCTGATCCGGGTCATCAGCTCCAGGTCCTCCATGATGGGGATCTCCAAAAATCCGCCCACCCGGTCAAAATACCATTTTCTCAAAAAAATGCTCTGATCGCCGTAAGGCACCCGGGTCACCCTTGACCTGAGATTGGCCGAACACGCGATGATCCTCAACAGGAGGCGGTCATCGTCAATCCCTAAAGAAAACGCCCCTCCCTTCAGACCCTTGTCTGTGTCAAGCAGGTGTGTGATCACACCCGGTGCGCCGGGGGGCAGCACGGTATCGGCATGCACAAACAGAAGAATTTCTCCTCTGGCCATGGCGGCACCCCGGTTCATCTGCCTGGCCCGCCCTTTGCCGGACCCGGCGGTTCTGACCTGCGGCAGACGGATCGCCGTGACGGTGTCTCTTTTTGGACTGCCGTCCACCACGATGATTTCATGGGCGGGTGCGGGAAAAACCGTCTGCAGGGTGTCAAGGAAACCGTTAATGGTCTCTGCTTCCCCAAATACCGGCACAATCACTGAAATCTGCGGCATCATGAACCGCTCCGGGTGACACCACCTGTATTGAAAACCAGCCCGGTTTCCGCCGACACAGCGGTCAGGTCCGCCAGGGTGTCGATATCTCTGAGAAGTGGCATCAGACAGGGGTTTCGCCGGCCCGCCGCCAGTTTCTCCAGGGTGATGTCCAGCACGTGGGACGTGCTCCAGGGGATACCCTCAAACATGTCCGGATAAAACCGGTCCTTTGTCATCGCCACCAGGTAATATCCTCCGTCCAGGGCCGGTCCGATCACCACATCCCAGGTCCCGGCCCGTTGTGCCGCCGCCTCGATGGTGGCACCCGGCAGATGGGGCAGGTCACTGCCGGTCAGAATCACCCGGTCGTATCCAAGGGCAAATGCCTGTTCAAAGGCATCTTGCATTTTATGTCCCAGATCCGGTCCCCGCTGAACCAGGTACTGAAACCCCGGCCCCAGCCATTCCCGAAAATCGGAAACCGGATGATCCGGATGACAGCTGATCACCGTGTCAAACCCTGCGGCCCGGCAGGTTGCAAGCAGGATCCGGACAAATTCCCGGTACAGTTCACAGGCCTTTTCCATGCCGATCTGACGGCCCAGGCGGGTTTTGACGGTGCCTGCCCGCGGAAACTTGACCATGACAACAACGGCCGTCCGGTCACGCACCGCAATTTTCCAGCCAGACCGGCAGATCTGTGTTATGTTCGTTAAAATTATGTGGTATCATGGGGCATCCATAAACCGTAACCCGGACCCTGTCAAGCCATGTCTTGACCTTGCAGCGGTTACATCAACGCGTAACATGCATATCAGGAAGACGCCATGATCTGTATCGACATCCCCGGTGCGGGGAAAAAAGAGATTCATCATGCTGTATTTGATTATAACGGCACCATCGCCATCGACGGAATCCTGATCCCGGGAGTCAAAGAGGCGATCCAGGCATTGTCCGGCAGAGTTGCCTGCCATGTCATAACGGCGGACACCTTCGGTCTTGTCACCCAGCAGGTATCAGGCATCGGCTGTGAGGTCGTCATCATCCCCCCCGGGGACCAGGCCCGGCAAAAGCAGCAGTTCGTTGCCGGGCTGGGGCCGGAGCACACTTTGAGCGTGGGCAACGGGGCCAATGATGTGCTGATGCTCAAGGATGCCGCCATCGGTATTGCGGTGCTGCAGGATGAGGGTATGGCTTCCGCCGCCCTTATGGCTGCCGACCTGGTGGTCAAAAATGCCCTGGACGTCTTTGCGCTCCTCAACACACCGGAACGGATCATGGCCACCTTACGGCAATGACAAATCCTGAGACAGCGGCAGCGCTTACCAGCTGTCAGGAGATTCCTGATACACTGGGCAGTCCGGCGGCCCGGGGCCGGATGATATCTTCCTCTGCAAAAGAATATTCCTTCATGCCTTGACTGGTTCTTTCTGAATCGATCTTTTCCAGAAGCTTAATGAGATCTTTCTTTGTCAGATCTTTTTGAAAATTGGCCTGCTTGGTCATCATTTGAACTGTCCTTTAAACAAATGGTTAAAATTGTTTTGACCGCCTTCTATAAGTCTGTTTTTCGATGATGCGGTTATTTAATCCTTGCGATAAATATAAAGATCATGCAAGATTAGTAAAATTATTTAAAACACAGATTAGGATCAGTTTAAATAATGCTTCCGGATTTTAACCGATTAAAAGTATTTTATCATATCTACCGGACAGGGAGTGTCGTGGCAGCGGCAGATGAACTGTGCCTGACCCAGTCCGGCGTCAGCCAGCATCTGCAGAAGCTGGAAAATGAAATCGGCGTCCCTCTGTTTACCCGCCTGCACAAAAAAATGATCCCGACAGCCGGGGCACACAATCTCTATACGATCGTGGCGGCGTTTGTGGATCATCTCAGCATTGGCGTACAGGATATTTGTGACCATCATGAAAAACCGGTGGGGCATGTCAAGATCGGCGGTCCCATGGAGTTCAGTCGAAATTTTTTCCTGCCGTTTATCACCGCATTTCAAAAGTCATATCCGGCTGTAAAGGTATCGCTGCACAGCGGCAACCCGCCGGAATTGTTAAAACGGCTCTACGATGGACAAATTGACATGGCCTTTATCGATCTTTTCAGCTCCACGGAAAAGGGGCAGCTGATCGGAAATTTATCGGCATATACGGCGCAAACGCTGTTTGAAGTAGAGTTGCTGCTGGTGTGCTCAAAACAATATTACGATATCCATGTCAACGGCGATCATTCCTATCAAAACCTGAAAAAATGCACGTATGGGACCTATGAAGAGTATGGGCTGGAACTGAAAAGCTGGTTCAAACATCATTTTGAACGAATCCCTGCCGATTTGAATATCAAATTCACCGCACAGAACATGCCCACCTCGATACTCTGGCTGAAAAACCACATGGGGCTGGGCTTAGCCGATGGATACTGGGTGGCGGACCTGATCGACAACGGGGAGATCATGCCGATCACAACCCATCAGCCGCATATCATGAACCGGATATCCATGATGCGACTTCAGGGCAAATCCATGTCAGCACTGGAAACGATCTTTCTCGACGGTTTCCACCGGCATATGCAGCAGAGGGAATGGACCCGGCGGGTGAGGTATTTAGGGCGATGACGTCGGGCCACCCCTCACAGTTCAGCCAGGCAACTCAGAGAAGACTTATTGCCGATCAATTGCTGTTTTTCTCCTGCTCAGCTGCCAGCAGGGCGGCCCCATAGGCCCCGGCCAGCTGGGGATCGGACGGGACCAGGATCTTTCGGTCCAGTTTTCCGGCCAGCAGTTGTACCATGCAGGAATTTTTCGCCACCCCGCCGGTGAACACGATGGGTCCGTCCGAAGATACCCGGCTGATCATGCCCGCAGCCCTGCGGATCACGCTGGTGTGAAGTCCCCGGGCGATCTCTCTGCGGTCTTCGCCCCGGGCGATCAGGGAAGTGACCTCGGATTCGGCAAACACCGTGCACATGCTGGAGATCAGCAGGTCTTTTTCAGCTGCCAGGGCCTGGGCCCCGAACTCTTCCAGGCCAAACCCCAGGGTGGCGGCCATGATTTCCAGGAACTTGCCCGTACCGGCGGCACACCGGTCGTTCATTTCAAATTTTTTCACCCGGCCGGTGTCAAACAGGGCAATGGCCTTGCTGTCCTGTCCCCCGATGTCCAGAACGGTGCGGGCATCGGGAAATTCAGCCCATGCCCCCCTGGCATG
>DATHSR010000345.1:0-3226 GCA_035464035.1 Desulfotignum sp.
ATCGGTGACGCGACCATCAAGGATGTGGCGGAATACTACGCAAAAATGGGTTTTGAAGTGGAAATTCTGACCGGAGACCAGGGATTGAAATCCTATGAACCTGAAAAGCCTTTAGACATTCCACGGCGAAGAAAAAGATAATCAGGAAAAGGGTACATGGAAACAGACAGAACTTTCACTGGGCCGCACCAGGTTACGCTTGAAAAGTGGATCAGCTGCGCACCGTTCGAAAAACTGCTGGGGCTCGATATTGTCGAGGCAAAAGACGGGCGGTCTTGTCTGACCATGCCGTTTGTGTATCAGCTGGCCCAGGGACAGGGAATGGCCCACGGCGGCGCCATTGTCACCCTGGCGGATACGGCGGTGGCCATGGCCATCAAAAGCCTGCTTCCGCCGGACAGCCGGTTCGGCACCATCTCCTTGAATGCGGAGTTTCTGGCACCGGTGACACAAGGCGTCCTGACGGCCAGAGCACAGGTGACAGTGCTTGAAAACCGGCAGTTGCAGGGAAACGCCGAGGTGACCGATGATGACGGCAGACCGGTGATGCGGTTTTCGGCCATGTTCAAGCTGGGCAGAGAAGTGACACTGTTAACAAGGACAGTGGGAGAATGATATGAAAGACCATTGGCAGAAGGCCTTCGGGCAGATGACCTACGGGATTTATGTGCTGACCGTAAAAATGGATGATGCGGTCAACGGCATGATCGCCTCCTGGGTGACCCAGGTGTCATATGATCCGCCCCTGATTCTGGCGGCGGTGCATCCCGACCGGTATTCCCATGACATGATCGTCGAAAGCCGGGCATTCGGGCTGCACATCATCGACCGGTCCCAAAAAGACCTGCTCAAACGGTTCAAAGGGCCGGATCCCAAAGAAAAGTTTGCCGGAATGGAGTGGATGCCTGGAAAAACCGGGGTGCCCATTCTGAAAGACTGCCTGGCCTGGTTTGAGTTGCAGGTGATTGAACAGATGCAGCCGGGCAACCATACGCTGTTTGTCGCCAGGGTGGTGGATGCCGGCGTTCATTCGCAAGCAAACCCCTTGACCACACTGGATTACGAAGGCATGTATACAGGGAAAAACTGATATTCCTGCCGATTTCAGGAAACGGAAAGCACACCATGGGCCGGTTTCGTATAAAAGAAGAGGTCGTCGTTGATGAACACACCGGGTTGATGTGGCCCAAAGATGCCGGTCTGCTGGAGTTTCCCATGACCTGGGAGGAGGCCCTGGAACAGATAAGGGCGTTCAACGAATCCGGTCTTTACGGGTATCATGACTGGAAGCTGCCCAACCGAAAGGAGCTGTTCAGCCTCATGAGCCATGATGCGATCAACCCCAGCCTTCCCAAGGGTCATCCGTTTACACAGGTGTTCCATGGGTATTTCTGGACCGCCACCACCTGCGCCCGGCTGCCGGACCAGGCCTGGTATGTTCACCTGGGAGGAGCACGGGTGTTCAAGGGCATGAAACCTGGGTCCTACATGGTCTGGCCGGTGCGGATTGCGCAAGCGTATGATTTGCGGGTGTGTCAGACCGGACAGAAAACCTGTTTCAATGCCAGGGGAAACCGGATCGACTGTCACGGTTCGGGCCAGGACGGCGAGTTTCAGTCCGGGGTGGCCTGTCCTGACAGGCGGTTTACACCAGACGGGGATGTTGTTCATGATACCGGCAATGGCCTGACATGGCTGAAAAATGCAGGAATAAACAAAACCCCCCTGGACTGGAAATCCGCCAAAGACCTGATTTCACGGATGAACAAGGACCAGGCATATGGATACGGTGACTGGCGGGTCCCGGAAATCAGGGAACTGGAAAGCCTGACAGACATGGACCAGCATTCACCGGCCCTGCCCGCGGATCACCCGTTTACCGATGTTCAGGCGTTTTACTGGTCCGCCGACACCAGCCGGTACGATACCGCTTATGCCTGGGTGCTGTATATGGTGGACGGGGCGGTGGGGGTCGGGTACAAGCCGCTGCCCGAATTTTTTCTGTGGCCGGTGCGTGGCCCTTGTACCGGCATGGGAGCAGGTGATGAAACTGATAGCCGATAACCTGCGCATCACCCGGCCGGAAATCAGTCGGGCCCTGGCTCAGTTTGACCCAAAACCGGTGCAGGCCCTGGTGAAAGCCTGTGAGGCCCGGGGGGCCTGGGCCATCGATGTGAACACCGGACCCTTAGGAAGACTGGCTGAACCGGGCATGACGTTTTTCATGGAAGCGGTGCAGGCGGTGACCGGTCTGCCCCTGCTCATCGATACGGCCAATCCCGATGCCATGGCCGCCGGTGTCAAGGCGGCGAGAAACCGGATCATTCTCAACGGATTTTCCCTGGAACCCCGGAAACTGGAACGGATCCTGCCCCTGGCCAGGGAACATGGTGCCGATCTTGTGGGATTTTTCCTGTACCCGGACTCCCGGGTGCCCATGGATGCGGCCCAGCGGTTCGAGGTGGCAGTGAAATTGATGGAAGCGGCCGAAGCGGCGGGTGTGGCAAAGGAGCACGTGATCATCGACCCGGTGATCCCGCCTTTGGCATGGGCGGACGGCATTGTCCAGGCCAGAGAGGTGCTGCAGGTGATCCGCACCCTGCCCGACCTGCTGGGGTTCCCGGTAAGGACCATCGGCGGCATCTCCAACCTGGGCACCAATGCCCCGGACCGGACCAAACGGCGGGTGCTGGAACAAAGTTATGTGGCCATGCTGGCTTCGGCAGGCTTAAGTTACGCGCTGCTGGACATCCTTGACCCGGATCTGGTTCGGGCGGCACAGGCGTCCGCCATCCTGGCCAAAGAAGACATTTTTTCCTGGGGCATGGTGCCGTAACTGTCAAACAAAGCTGATGATCCCCACAACAGCGCCGGTCATGCAGGTGGCAATGGTGCCGGCGACAATGGATCTGAGCCCCAGGGATACGATTTCCCCCCGCCGTTCCGGCGCCATGGTGCCCAGGCCCCCGATCATGATGCCCAGGCTGCCGGGGTTGGCGAATCCGCACATGGCGTAGAGCATGATCAGTCGGCTTTCCGGTCCCAGCGTGTCCGCCGGGAGCCCGGCCAGGTTCAGGTAGGCCACAAACTCATTGATGATGGTCTTGGTCCCCATCAGACCGCCGGCAATCCCGGCTTCGGCCCAGGGGACCCCCATGAGCCAGACCACCGGCGCCATGATCCATCCCAGGATTCTCTGGAGGGTCAGGGGCGAACCGTTCACTCC
>DATHSR010000346.1:0-12449 GCA_035464035.1 Desulfotignum sp.
TAAAATAAAATTCAAGGCAATCGGCTTCCGAAGGGCAGGGCCATTAAATTAAAAAAGCCATGAACATTGCTGCCCATGGCTTCATTTTATGGTGCCGAAGGGGAGATTTGAACTCCCACGGGTCTCCCCACACGCCCCTCAAGCGTGCGTGTCTACCTATTCCACCACTTCGGCATGCATGACGGGTTTAATCGGCTGCCTGCTGGATCGGTGCCGGGTTGGTTGTGATGATGCTTTTTTCCGCCTTGTGGCCGGAAAAATAGGCCAGGGTCAATGAGGTGACCATGAACACAATGGCGACTCCGGTGGTGATCTTGGTCAGCACAGACGCCGGGCCGGATGCACCGAAAAGGGTCTGGCTGCCGCCGCCCCCGAGGGATACACCCATTTCCGCGCCTTTACCTCTCTGAAGCAGCACGATCAGGATCAGCAGGATGCAGACGGTAACATGGATGGCAGTAATCAATGTGGTCATAAGTTATATCTTCAATCAAAATTTTATAATTTGGGTAAATGTCGCCGCATCAAGACTGGCGCCGCCCACCAGTGCGCCGTCAACATCCTCGATGCGCATCAGTTCCGCTATGTTATCGGGCTTGACCGATCCGCCGTACAAAATGCGTATGGACTGTGCCAGATTGGCTGAAAATTTCTTTTCAATCACCGTTCTTAAATACCGGTGAACCTCTGACACCTGTCCGGGACCGGCGCTTTTACCGGTGCCGATGGCCCATACCGGCTCGTAGGCCAGAACCAGATGCTGGATTTCATCGGGACCAAAGCCTTTTAACCCATCTGACACCTGCTTGTCAAGGGTTAAAAATGTATTCCCCGCATCCCGCTGTGCGTCGGTTTCTCCGATGCACAGAATGGGTTTGAGACCGCTTTCCACGGCGGCCCGGATCTTTCTGCACACCATCTCATCGGTTTCAAAAAAATACTGACGTCTTTCAGAATGGCCGAGGATGACATAATCCACGCCGGCGGCAACCAGCATGTCTGCAGAGATTTCACCGGTGAAAGCCCCCTGGTTTTCATAATGCAGATTCTGGGCTCCCAGACGCAGCCGGGTGGTTGCAATCACTTTTGCCACCAGGGGCAGGGCGGTGAAGGCCGGAGCGATCATGATCTCCACATCCTGCACATCTGCGCAGGCAGTTGCCAGCTCGGTGGCGGTATCCACGGCCTGGGGTCCGGTTTTGAACATTTTCCAGTTGCCCGCAATCAGAGGGGTGCGTGTCATGGTAACCTCCAGGTTTTTTATAAGGAATTTCCCACCATCAGCGCCAGGTCCGTCATCCGGTGGGAGTATCCGGCCTCGTTGTCATACCAGGCATAGGTTTTTACCATGTTGCCGTTGATCACGTCGGTGCATGCGGCATCAACAATGGATGACAGGGGATTGGAGTTATAGTCAATGGATACCAGCGGCAGATCACTGTATCCCAGAATGCCTTTCAGGCTCTGGGCGGCTGCGGCCTCGAGTGCCTGGTTCACCATCTCGATGGTCAGATTGCCTTTTTCAGTGACCACCACCAGATCCACCATGGACACATTGGGGGTAGGCACCCGGACCGACATGCCGTTGAGTTTTCCTTTCAACTCCGGAAGTACCAGCGCCACCGCCTTGGCCGCCCCGGTGGTGGTGGGAATCATGGACAGTCCGGCAGCCCGGGCCCGGCGCAGGTCTTTGTGGGGAAAGTCCAGAATCCGCTGATCCCCGGTATAGGCGTGGATGGTGGTCATCATGCCGGAGAGAATGCCGAAGTTTTCCAACAGCACCTTGGCCACCGGCGCCAGACAGTTGGTGGTGCAGGAGGCATTGGAGATGATATGATGGGTGGTGGGGTCGTACATGTCATGATTGACACCCATGACAATGGTGATGTCCGGATCGCCGGCGGGGGCGGAAATCAGCACTTTCTTTGCCCCGGCTGTCAGATGTTTGGAAGCCCCCTGACGGTCCCGGAAAATCCCGGTGCATTCCATGACGATATCCACGTCCATATCTTTCCAGGGAATCTGGCCCGGATCCTTTGATGCGGTTACCAGAACCTTTCTGCCATCCACTTCAATGCCGTCATCCAGGGCGGTCACCGGTTTGTCCAGAATCCCGTGAACCGAATCGTACTGAAGCAGATGGGCTGCGGTACGGGTGTCGGTGAGATCATTGACAGCCACCACTTCCAGTTCCGGCTGTGTCATGGCTGCCCGGAAAACCAGTCGGCCAATGCGGCCGAATCCGTTAATGCCAATCTTGATTCCCATTATTTTTTCTCCTGTCTTAAGGTCAGTTGTTGTATCATCATCCGGGCTGAAAGGCAGCATGTTGTCTGTCAGTTTCGCCCGGCGCCTTTGAGGATGCCGCTGGCAAGGCTGATGCTTTTTTTTCCGTGGGTCACCAGGGCATCGGTCAGTTTTTCCATATCCATTTTTTGCCGGGCGGTCACCGCCTTGAGAAGAATGGGAAGATTGACCCCGGAAATAACCTCCACCGACCCTTCCTCCAGAAAGGAATAACTCAGATTGGAAGGGGTTCCGCCGAACATGTCCGTGAGAATGATAACCCCTTTGTCGGACATCACCTTGGCAATGCCCTGTTTTATTTTTTTTCTCAGATGTTCAGGATTCTGCTGAATGTCAATGGATACCGCCATAATATTCTCCTGTTCCCTGCCCAGGATAAACTCTACGGTTTCAATCAGAGCGGCGCCCAGATTCGCGTGGGCAACGACTAATATGCCAATCATAATTCCTTTGCGTCCCGATCAATATCCCGGTGAATGAGCCCGGGATGATGGCCTTTTTGGTTTAGGTGTTCAAAGAGTCTGCGGGCGATGACCACGCTCCGGTGGCGGCCGCCGGTGCAGCCGACAGCAATGGTTAAATATGCCTTGTTCTCTCTTTTGTATAACGGTATCAAATAGTCAAGCAGTTTTAAATAGTTTTCAAGGAAAATTCCGGTTTCCGGGTTTGAAAGAACAAACTGCCGGACCTCCTCTGCTTCACCGTCCAGGTTTTTCAGCCCGGGCTCAAAATAGGGGTTGGCCATAAATCGCAGGTCCATCACCAGGTCGGCATCTCCGGGAATCCCGTATTTGTAGCCAAAAGACAGGACATTGATCTTCATCAGTGACAGGTTTCCTTTGCCCTGGGAGATCAAGTCAAGAATGGCGGACTTGAGCTGATGGACATTAAAGGCACTGGTGTCGATAATATGGTGGGCGGTCAGTTTAATGGGACCCATCAGGCGGATTTCCGAATGGATACTTTCCAGAAGACTTTTGGTGCCGGTTACCGGATGCTGCCGCCGGGTCTGGCTGAACCGTTTGACCAGGGTGTCCACATCGGCTTCCAGAAAAATGATTTTCGGAAAAATGCCCAGGCCTTCAATGGCACAGATTCCGGCGGGATAATTGGCGGCAAAGGTTTTGGCACGCAGGTCCATGACAAAGGCAACCCCTTTGATCTCCGGGCTCTGCTTGAAAGGCAGTTCCAGAAACTTGGGCACCAGTTCCATGGGCATATTGTCCACACAGTAGAAGGATGCATCTTCAAAGGCCTGCATGGCAGTCGTTTTTCCGGAGCCGGACAGTCCGGTTATGATAAATACCGGTTGGGTTTCCATTTAGAAGGGTTCATCCTGTTCCAGGATAAGGTCATAGATATCTTCAATGGTTTCAGCGGTTTTCAACTCCTGCTTGAAATGTTCCATCTTCAGCAGTTTGGAGATCTGTGCCAGTACCTTCAGGTGACCGCCGGTGGAATTTTCCGGGGTCAACAGCAAAAAAAAGATATGTACCGGCCTGCCATCCAGAGAATCATATTCCACGCCGGCCCGGCTCCGGCCGAACCCCAGAATGATATCGGTCATTGCATTGAGTTTTCCATGCGGGATGGCGATACCGCCGCCGATGCCGGTGCTTCCCAGTGACTCCCTTTCCATCAGTACCGCTGCAATGTCTTCGGCCGGAATCCGGGCCGTGGGTGCAACCGCTTCGGACAATTCCCGGATGATACCGTGTTTGGTGGTTGCCTTCAGGTCATCCACGATGGATTCTTTTTTGAGAATTTGACTGATTTTCATTTGGGTTCTTTTATCCCCCGGGCTGGATCAATCCCAGCTTTCCGTTATTGTGCTTGTAAAGGACATTCAACTGTTCGGTACGGGCATTGTTGAAGACAAAAAAGGTATGCCTGCCGGTATTGAACTCATTGACCGCATCTTCGATGTCCATGGGCTTGGTGTCCAAGGTCTCCATAACCAGGTCATCAGATCCCGGGGCATACGGTTCTGGTGGCGGAGGGGTCAGGTCAAATTCCGCCGTGTCCGTCAGACTCTTTTTTTTGCCGGACATGTGCCGCTTGATTTTCTCCTTGTGCTTTTTGATCTGTACCCGGACCTTGTCCATCAGGATATCAATGGAGGAGTACATGTTTTCCGAAGATTCTTTGGCATGGATATTCAGTTTATCGCAGGTCAGTGTGATTTCCGCAATATGCCTGATTTTTTCAACCGACAGCACCACATGGGCTTCGGCAGGACTGTCGAGCATTTTGTCAAATTTATCCAGCTTTTTGTTCACGTAAGATTTTAAAGGATCAGACGGATCAATTTTTTTGAAGGTAACGGTTGTTTGCATGAAAGCACCTCCCTAAAGCTGTTTGCGTTTATTGGAAGGCAGAATGTTGAGTACCTTCCGGTATTTGGCAACGGTTCTTCTGGCAATCTGAATGTCGGATTCCTGAAGGATTCCGGCGATCCGGTCGTCGCTCAACGGATCATTGGGGTCCTCTTTTTCAATGAGCAGACGAATTCTTTCCTTGACACTGGCCGATGCCAGTGACTCTCCACCTGTGCGCTCAATGGATGAGTTGAAAAAATATTTCAGTTCAAACAACCCCTGCGGCGTATACGCATATTTATTGGTGGTCACCCGGCTGATGGTGGATTCGTGCATCTGGATATCTTCGGCTATATCCTTGAGGATCAGGGGTCTCAGAAAGGCGATCCCTTTTTCGAAAAATTCATACTGGAACTTGATAATGCTTTCCATGACCAGATAGATGGTTTTCTGACGCTGGTGAATGCTTTTGATCAGCCAGGATGCGGACTGCATTTTCTCGTTGAGATAGGCTTTGGTTTCCTTGGATATTTTTCTGCCTTCTGAAATGGCATTCTTGTAAAACCGGTTGATGCGCAGTTTGGGAAGGCCGTCATCATTCATGACGATCTTGAAGCCGTCTGCCACTTTATAAACATAAATATCGGGAATTATATAGGCTGGTTCTTCATTGGAAAATTTTCTGCCCGGCTTGGGCTCCAGAAATTGAAGGATTCTGACGGCTGCCCGGACATCTTCCACCGAAATATGGAGGGCTTTGGCGATTTTTCTGCTGTTACGGTTTTCCAGGTTCTTGAGGTGATGCTTGATGATCTGGGTGAGGACAGCATTATCGATTCCCAGCTGTCTGACCTGGATCAGCAGCGTCTCGCAAAGATCTCTGGCACAGACGCCGGGGGGGTCCAGGGTCTGAAGCACAGACAGCACCTTTTCCACCCGGTCCGGCCCTGTGCCTGCGGTCTGGGCGATTTCCGCCACATCTGCACACAGGTATCCGTCTGAGTTCAGGTTGTCGATGATCATGTGGCCTATTTTTTCATCTTCTTTGTCCAGGCCATGGAGCATCAGCTGCCATTTCAGGTGGGATTCCAGGGTGGTTTTTTCAGAGGTAAAGGCCTCGTAGTTCGGCGCGTCGGTATGCTCTGTCTCGGTGTAGATCCGGCCGGTGGAACTGTACTCATTGATATAGTTTTCCCAGTCCGTATCCGGCCGGACTTTTTCTTCAATGGTCACCTCCTTGACAGCTGGATCCCGGTCCGGCGCTGTGATATCGGTGTCCGGATCGGACAAAGCCCTGTCGACGGGCTCGTCCGGGGCCTGTTCCTCAAGCGCCGGGTTCTGCTCCATTTCCTGCTGAATCATTTCAGCCAGCTCGACACGGGACAGCTGCAGCAGCTTGATGGCCTGCTGGAGCTGAGGGGTCATCACCAGCTGCTGGGTCAATGTGAGGTTCTGTTGTAATCCAAGTTCCATATTACAGCCTGAAATTGTCTCCCAGATAGATTTTTTTGGCAACGGCACTGGAGATGATCTGTCCGGGCGGGCCGGATTCGATCACCTTTCCCTGGCTCATAATATAGGCATGATCACACACCCCCAGCGTTTCCCTGACATTGTGGTCGGATATGAGTACCCCGATACCCCGGGAGGTCAGCTGGGAGATGATCTGCTGAATATCTATTACAGCGAGGGGGTCGATGCCGGCAAACGGCTCATCCAGCAGAATGAAAAGGGGATCGGTTGCCAGAACCCTGGAGATTTCCAGCCGCCGCCGTTCTCCGCCCGACAGAGACGCGGCTTTCTGGCGGGCAAGATCCTGGATGCCCAGTTCCTGCATCAGATCAGACGCCTTGGTTTGAATATTGCCGCCTTTTTGGGGCAGTACCTCCAGAATCGCAGTAATGTTTTCCCTGACCGTCAGTTTTTTGAAAATCGAGCTTTCCTGGGGCAGATAACCGAGGCCTTTTCTGGCCCGGATAAACATGGGATACCGGGTGATATCTTCATCTCCTAAAAAGACTTGCCCGCTGTCAGGCCGGATCATACCGACAGCCATATAGAAGGTGGTGGTTTTTCCGGCGCCGTTGGGCCCTAAAAGTCCAGTCACCCGGCCTTGTTTTACCGTCAGATCCGCATTGTCTACAACCGTTTTGCCATGGTATGTTTTGATCAGTTTTTTGATTGAAAGTTCTGTCATTTATTGATCAGCAGGCTTGTCTTCTGGGTTAAACAGGGCCTGAACACGGGTATTGGCATCACTTTCCACCATGGCACGGTCATCTTTTCTGAACAGTGTGATCTTTGTCCCGGTCACCCAGCTGGTTCCCGTGAGCAGCCGGGCAGAAGAACCGGTGAGGACCAGGGTTTCGTCTTCCGTGGTATACACCGCCATGTCAGCCAGCGCTTTTCGATCTCCAGCCGCGTATTCCACATTTTCAGTTGCCACAATTTTTTTGACCCGGCGTTGGGTGTCGGTACCGCCGTTGATGTTTGATCCGTGAAAAAAGATTTTGACAGTTTGTGCCAGAAGGACGGCATCTTCCTGGACCGCCCTCACATTGCCGATGAACTCAACCATGGCTTGTTCTTGGTGCGCGATCATTTTATCCGCAGTGACCTGCAAAGGGGTCTGGGCCGGCCGGTCCGAATCTGATCGGGTTTCTTCCTGGGCGGCAACCGGTATCAGGCCGGCCAGAACCAGAAAAAGAAATATTCCTGTGATCCGTTTAAAGCAGGTTGATATCTTCACTGAACGTTCCTTTGACATGTCCCTGTAAAAACACCTTGTTTTCCTTTAAGCGGGTTTCCATGGTATCGGCTTCCATGGTGGAATCATTACTCTCAAGCCAGACCCGTGTTTCGGAAGGTATTATATGTGGTTTTTTTTCATAATGCAACTTATCAGTTTTCAGGGTATAGGCCTGGTGCCGGACGACTACGCTGCCCGAAAAGACAATGTCATGGGTCCGGGTGTTCAGGACCCCCTGATCAGAGGTCAGATAGACCCGGTCATTTTCATCGGTATAAAAAATCACACGGACATCGGTCAACACCGCCTGTTCCTGGTCCTTTATGAGTGTGGCGGTGGCTGCCTCAAGCTCCCATTCCGTGACCCCGTTTCTTTTGGAAACCTGTTTCATCAGGTTGAGTTTCAGGGCCGCTTCAGAGTCGATATGAAGATCCGTGATTGTCGGCGGGGTGAAGACCGTCCGGTTGATGAAAAAAAATCCAATCGGCACCAGAACCATAAAGGCCAGCAGGAGCAAGAAGGGAATAATCAGCTTTTTTCCGGCAAAAAGGGTCATGAGAGAAAGGGCTTCAACGCTTTGTCCCATAGACCTTTGGCCTTGAGGATCGCTTCGCAGATTTCTCTGACAGCGCCCTGACCGCCCCTGGCCCGGGTGATGATGTCGGCCCGGGACTTGACCTCCTCTGCGGCATCCGCCACCGCCACTGAGACGCCGGCCCGTTTCATGGCCGGCAAATCAATGAGATCATCTCCCATAAACATCATGTCAGAAAGGTCGATTCCGGTACGCTGGACGACCTGATCCATGGCGCCTGCCTTGTCGAAAATTCCGTCAAACACCAGGTCGATGCCCAGATTCCGGCACCGGTGGATGAGAGCCCCCGAGGTCCGGCCCGTGATGATGCCCACCTGGATGCCGTTGTCCATCAACAGCCGTATTCCCAGGCCGTCTCTGGACAGAAAGCTTTTGATCTGTTCTCCGGAATCGGCGTAGGTGATCCGGCCGTCGGTCAAGACGCCGTCCACATCCAGAATCAGCAGGCGCACCTGTTCAAGGGAAGGGGGCATACGGTTATCCTGCCACGTTTTTGATGGCCAGAAGGGTTTTGAGCAGCGGAGTCATGTCTGCCAGGGGCATGGAATTGGGACCGTCGCACAGGGCGTTTTCCGGATCCGGATGGGTTTCCATGAACAGGCCGTGGGCGCCGGCCGCCATGGCCGCCCTGGCCAGGGTAGGGATGAACTGCCGGTCTCCGGCGGAAGCACCGCCGCCGCCGCCGGGGAGTTGAACACTGTGGGTGGCATCAAATATCACCGGTACACCCATCTGTTTCAATATATGAATGGACCGGAAATCCACCACCAGATTGTTGTATCCGAAGCTGGTGCCCCGTTCAATGATGGCAATGTGGGGGTTGCCGGTGGATGCGGCCTTGTCAATGATGTTTTTACAGTCATGGGGGGAAAGAAACTGTCCCTTTTTGACGCTCACCGGCCGGCCGGTCATGCAGGCGGCCAGGATCAGGTCGGTCTGGCGGCACAGGAATGCAGGAATCTGAATCACATCCAGAACCTGTGCCGCAGGCGCTGCCTGATCCGGCAGATGTATGTCAGATGTGATGTTCAGGTTCAGCCGGGTTTTGATCCGTTCCAGAATGGACAGCCCCTGTTCGAACCCGGGCCCCCGGAAGGATTGAAGCGATGTCCGGTTGGCTTTGTCAAAGGACGCCTTGAAAACAAATGGAATTCCCAGTTTTCCGGTGATGTCCTTCAGGGTCTGGGCAATGTGGAATGTGGTATCGAAATCTTCAATCACACAGGGCCCGGCCACCAGAAAGTAACCGGGAACGGGGCGGTTGATCATTTCAAAAAAAAAATTTGTCATAGGCCAATCTTGTCCTGTTCAGAGTATCTGCGATCAACCTATAGTCAGACAGTCAAAAAGTCAAGAATGTAAAATTCCTTGATAAGTTGGGTCGTAGCTGCTATTTTATGAACGTTTCGTTTGCAATGATCCTAACCTCTTGAAAAAATGGATATTTTTCCATGAAGAACCTTTTTTTGCTGGTGATATGTATCGGGGTCCTGGTACCGCTGATATGGCTGGCGTCCTATAAATTCGAGGGCACACCGCCCCAGGTGGCGGCGGACCTGCCCGCCGTTTATCTTAGAGACGGCTTTGAATTGTCCCTGGATATCAGGGATGCCAAAACCGGGCTCCGGCGGGTTGAAGTATCCATTCATCAGCGGGAAAATGAGAAAATCCTGCTGGAAAAGTCCTATCCGCCGGTATCTGTTTTCACGCTGGTTTCAGAAGAAAAGCAACTGGAAGACCGGTTTGTGATCCCTGTGGAATCGCGCAGATACGGGATGAATGACGGAGAGGCAACTCTTCGTATTCAGGTGTCGGACCAGTCCTGGCGGGGCTGGGGCCGGGGCAATGTCGCCCATGTTGAAAAAACCGTCATCATCGATACCCAGCCCCCGCAGGTCCAGGTTTTAAGCCAGCAGCACAATGTGGAAAGAGGGGGATCAGGTCTGGTGATCTATCGGCTGTTTGAAACCGATGTCACCAGCGGGGTACTGGTTGGAGACCGATTTTTTCCAGGGTATTCCGGTTTGTTTGAACAGGCCGATATCCATGCCGCGTTTTTTGCCCTGGACCACACCCAGGGACCGGGCACGCGCATGTGGGTAACCGCTCAGGATCAGGCTGGAAATATTACCCAGAAAGGGTTCTATCACTATATCCGGGATCGGAATTTTAAATCGGATGTACTCAATGTTTCCGATCAGTTTCTGGAATCAACCATGCCGGAATTCCACCTGGGGGAAGCGGAAAGCCGCTTTGCCAAGGCTGACAACCCGCTGCTGGAAAAATTTCTGGTGGTCAACACCACCCTGAGAACGGACAATGTGGAAAAAGTGCTCTCTGCAACGGCTGACACGGTGCCCCAGATGCTGTGGCAGGGCAAGTTTGACCGGATGCCCGGTGCCACCATGGCCGGATTCGGAGACAAGCGGACCTATACCTACAAAGGCAAGGAGATCGGTCAATCCCGTCACATGGGAATCGATATCGCATCCACTGCCCAGTCCCGGATCGGAGCGGCCAATGCCGGCCGGGTCATCCTGGCCGAAGCCGTGGGTATTTTCGGCAACACCGTGATCATCGATCATGGATTTGGACTGGCCAGCCTCTACTCCCACCTGAGCTTCATGGCCGTGGGGGTGGGGGACACGGTCAACAAGGGAGATGTCATCGGCAATACCGGGCTGACCGGCCTGGCTGCCGGAGATCATCTGCACTTTTCCATGATGGTGCACACTGTGTTTGTCAACCCGCTGGAATGGTGGGACTCCAGCTGGATAGCAAACAATATCACGTCCAAGATTGACGCAATCCGGAAGGGAACCCATGACTGATCATAAAATCAATAAAACCTATGAACAGATAAACCGGAAAATTGCCCGGGGTGAAGCCGTGGTGGTGACGGCCGAGGAGATCATCGATATCGCCAGACAGAACGGCGTGGTGGAAGCGACACGCCAGGTGGATGTGGTCACCACCGGGACCTTTGCCCCCATGTGTTCTTCCGGTGCATTCATCAACATCGGTCAGTCAAAACCCCTGATCCGCACCACCCGGACCTGGTTCAACAATGTGCCGGCCTATTCCGGGATTGCCGCGGTGGACTGTTATCTGGGAGCCACCCAGACCTGTGATGACGATCCGCTGAACAAGCGGCATCCCGGTGATTTCAATTACGGGGGCGGCCATGTGATCCAGGACCTGGTGGCGGGAAAACCAGTGGAGATCCGGGCGGAAAGTTACGGCACCGACTGCTATCCCAACCGGCGCATTGAGAAAATCATGACCCTTCAGGAGTTTCCCAATGCCATGCTGGTGAATCCAAGAAACGCCTATCAGAACTATAACTGTGCGGTGAACCGGTCCGACCGGACCAAATATACCTATATGGGCACCCTGAAGCCCGGCATGGCCAACGCCAACTACTCCACGGCCGGGGCTTTGAGCCCGCTGTTCAATGATCCCTATCTGAAAACCATCGGGGTCGGCACCCGGATTTTTCTGGGCGGGGCCCAGGGGTACGTCATCTGGACCGGCACTCAGCATAAATCCGCGGTGGATCGGGGGATGAACGGCGTGCCCCTGGGACCTGCCGGTACCCTCTCGGTTGTGGGGGATCTCAAGCAGATGTCCCCGGAATGGCTGGTGGGTCAGAGTATCCGGGGTTACGGATGTTCCCTTTCTGTGGGGCTGGGTATCCCCATCCCCATCCTTAATGAGGAGATTCTCAAATACACGGCGGTTTCTGATGCGGAACTTTTCACCCAGATCGTGGATTACGGATATGACTACCCGGAAGGGGTGTCCCGGTCCTATGGGCAGGTGAGCTATGCGGAACTTAAAAGCGGCACCATTACAGTCAAGGGTCAGACCGTATCCACCCACCCGCTGTCCAGCATGGTCAAGGCCAGAAAGATTGCCGAGCTGCTCAAGTCCGCCATCCGGCGTGCCAAATTCCTTTTAGGACAACCCCAGCACCTGTTTTTTCAGTAAATAGAGGGCAACATGTCAAAAAAAAAGAACGCCTGGCGGGAGAACATCGAAGCCATTCTCATTGCCGTTGTGATCGCCCTGTTCATAAGAACCTTTGTGGTCCAGGCTTTTAAAATCCCTTCCGGCTCCATGCTGGAGACCCTTCAGATCGGGGACCATATCCTGGTGAACAAATTCATTTACGGAATCAAAATACCGTTTACCGACGGCCGGGTGCTGATCCCTGTCAAAGACCCCAGGCGGGGGGATATCGTGGTATTCAAATATCCGGAAGATCCTTCCAAGGATTACATCAAACGGGTGGTGGCCGTGGCCGGGGATACCGTGTCCATCGTCGATAAACAGCTTTATGTCAACGACACCGCCGTGACGGATGAGGCCTATGCCATGTATTCCCGTGTGCCTACGCTTGCGGACAACATGATGCCGGTGGTGGTGCCCGAAAACAAGCTGTTTGTGATGGGGGATAACCGGGACAACAGCCATGACA
>DATHSR010000347.1:0-3661 GCA_035464035.1 Desulfotignum sp.
AAAACCTCCATGAAATATTTTGAAGACTGACCGTTGCCCCATGCCGGACACGCCTCATGTGCTGTGCGTAAACCCCTGGATTCACGATTTTGCCGCCTTTGATTTCTGGCTCAAACCCCTGGGACTGCTGGGCCTTGCCGCCCTGCTCCGCAATGCCGGCATCCGGGTCAGCTTCATCGACTGCCTGGACCGGTTCCACCCCAACGAACCCCGGCCGGTGAAAACCGCCTGGGACGGCCGGGGGCCGTTCCGCAAAACCCCTATCCATCTGGCAAAGGCCCTGCCCGCCATGGACGGACCGCGTCCCCGGATCGAAAAGACCTTTTCCCGGTACGGCATCAAACCGGAATGGTTCAAAACCGATCTGACATCCCTGGACAGACCGGACCTGATTCTAGTCACCTCCCTGATGACCTACTGGGCCTCCGGCGTTAAGGAAACCATTGCCGTGATCCGATCGTTGTATCCGGATGTGCCCGTGGTGCTGGGGGGAAAATATCCCACCCTGTGCCGGGATCATGCCCAAGCCCAGTCCGGAGCCGATCTTGTGGTTACCGGCCATGGAGAACCTTCCCTGGCGGATATTCTCAGACGGTTTACCGGATATGCCTGCCGCCTGGATTCCCCGGATCCGGACCGCACCCCGTTTGCCGCCCTGGACCTGTGCACCGGCCTGACCTATGCCCCCATGCTGACCGCCCGGGGATGCCCGTTTGCCTGCGACTACTGCGCCACCGCTTTTCTGGAGCCCCGGATGATCCGCCGGTCCATCGACCACGTGTTTGAAGAAATCTGTCACTGGCACCTTGGGTATGGGGTAAAAAATTTCGCGTTTTATGACGATGCCCTGCTGGTGAACGGGCCGGACCATGCCTTCCTGCTGATGGAAAAAATCATTGCCGCAAATCTGGACCTGTTTTTTCACACCCCCAATGCCCTGCACATCCGGGAAATCACCCGGGATGCCGCAGATCTGATGTTCCGGGCCGGGTTTAAAACCGTCCGCATGGGACTGGAAACCGCAGAATTTGCCCGGAACCGGCGTCATGATATCAAGGTCAGAAAACAGGAGTTTTTCACCGCGGTGACCGCACTGAAATCGGCCGGCTTCGAAGGCCGTCAGATCGGGGCCTACCTGCTGTGCGGCCTGCCGGGTCAGAATCCGGACGATGTGGCCATGTCCATGGATTTTGTCAGAAAAGCGGGCATCCTGCCGGTGCCGGCCCATTATACCCCCATCCCCCACACGCCCATGTGGGACGCTGCGGTGGCCCACGCCCGGTTCGACATCACCGGGCATCCGGTGTTCACCAACAACAGCCTGTTCCCCTGTGTCCGTTCCCAACAGGACCGCCGGCGTATTTCCCAATTGAAAAACCGGATGATTTCAGATATAGTTCACCCGGATGGCGGGGAACGATAATGGATAACACCCTGTCCTAAAATCAAGGAACTGACTGCACATGATCGTATTTGACCTGGAATGCATGAACGGCCACGCCTTTGAAGGCTGGTTTCAGGACAAACAGGATATGGACACCCAGCAGGCCCAGGGACTGCTCCAGTGCCCGGTGTGCGACACCACCTCGGTGGTGCAGAAACTGCACCCCATCGCCATCAGAACATCGGGTTCCTGTTCGGGTTCCCATGCCCACCAGGCCTTTCAGGCAAACCAGGAAGCCATGGCTGAACTCACCGAACGGGTGGCCCGGTTCGTGGAAAAACACTTTGAGGATGTGGGCCCCTCTTTTGCCAAAGAAGCCTTGAAAATGCACTATGGCGCAACCGATCACCGCAGCATCCGGGGCACCACCACCCGGGAGGAGGAAAAGCTCCTTCACAATGAAGGGGTCCCGGTTTTTAAGATACCGGTTCCCTCAAAAGACAGCGAGGACCTTAACTGATGCACCATCAAAAAACAATTTCAATCCGCCGTCACATCATATTTTCAACCCTGTTTGCGGCACTGGGCCTGATCCTTTTTTCCGGCTGCACCCCCACCCGGTTCACCGTCTCCTTTGATGCGGTCAACGGGCTGAAGCCCAAGGATCCGGTGATCTGTGACAGATCACCGGTGGGGCAGGTGAAAAAAATCACCTATACGGAAGACGGGAAATTTCTGGTTTCACTTGAAATCGACAGCGGTTTTTCAGACTGTACCACGGAACACGCCCGGTTTTTCATCGGCAGCGCACCGGAAGGCTCCGGTGTAAAGGCGGTCCTGATTGAAAAGGGCCCGGCCGGAGGAAAACAGATTGCCAGGAATGCGGTGGTTGAAGGCAGCAGAAAATCACCGGCTGAAGCAGCCGCCGCTTCTGTGGATGAACTCCGCCAGACCCTGGAAAAAAAAGTGGCCAACCTGATGTCACAGCTGGAAACCATCCCGGAAACCGATGAGTATCAGGCACTGAAAGATGCCATGGCGGAGCTGGAACAGAGACTGAAAGAATCGGGCCAGAAAATGGGCGATACCCTGAAAAACGATCTCCTTCCCCTGCTGGAAGAAAAAATCAGGGCCCTCTCAGAAAGCCTCCGGCAGCAGGGTGAGGAAAACAAGGCCGACTCCCTGGAAAAGGATTTCGGAAGGCTCCAGGACTTTTAGCCGGATCACTGCCCGGCTGGACCGCCCTTCATGGAGGCGCTGTTATCCAGCCCGGTTTCAGAATTTCCGGATCAGCACCACCCCGGCGGTGATCAGGGCGATGCCTAGTATCCTTAGCCAGGAGATGGGCTGTACCGCCACCCCCAGCAGGCCATAGTGGTCCAGGGCCACGGCCATGAGCAGCTGCCCCGCCACCACCAGGCTGAAGGTAAGGGTCGCCCCCAGAAGGGGGGTCAGGATGATCACCGCCGTGACATAAAACGCCCCTAAAAGCCCTGCCATCCAGACCCACCACTCGATGCCGGCAGCATGGCGAACCGCGGTGAAATCCATGCGCAGCACCAGGCTGTAAACCAGCAGCCCCAGGGTCCCCACGAAAAAAGAGATCAGCGCCGCGTACACCGGATCGCCGATGGCCCGGCCCATTTTTCCGTTGAACCCGGCCTGGACCGGGGCCATCATGCCGGCTGCCAGGGCGGTGAGCAGCCATATCACTTTCATACCCAATTCCTTTTACCTGTCCGCCAGGATGGTGACATTCACCTTCCGGCTCCTGGGCCCGTCAAATTCGCAGAAGAAAATCGACTGCCAGGTGCCCAGCACCAGGGATCCGTTTTCCAGGGCCACCATCTCCGACGGCCCGAACAGGCTCACCTTGATGTGGGCCGCAGAGTTGCCCTCCAGGTGTCTGTATCCGTCATCCCAGGGCACGATCCGGTTAATGGTGTTCAAAATATCCACCGGCACCGCCGGATCCGCATTTTCATTGATGGTCACCGCACCGGTGGTGTGCAGGGAGCAGACATGCACCAGGCCGTTCAGTATGCCGGAATCTTTCACCACCTGCCGCACCGGGTCGGTGATATCCACCATCTGGGTTCTGCTGTCGGTTTTGACATCAATTATCATGCCGCACCTCTTTGTTGTAATACCCTTTGACCAGTGTCAGGGCCTTTTTCACCACATTGTCCACACCCATCCCCAGTTTTTCCAGCACCACCCCGCCCGGTGCCGAGGCCCCGAACCGCTCGATGCTGACCACGGCCCCGGCAGGCCCCA
>DATHSR010000348.1:0-5203 GCA_035464035.1 Desulfotignum sp.
GCTGCCTTGTACTGCTGGATCTTGTGCGCGTAGTACAGGAACAGGATCGGAATAAGTACGAGCCAGACCGATATCTTCGGTTTTTGAAGGACCTGTTTGGCGATTCTGTAGGCAAACCGGTTTTCCTGATTCCAGATAAGATCGTAGGGTGTCTGAGTCTCCCGGGTCATAAACGGTCTGCTCCTCGATTTTTCGATTGTTTTCCAGGCCCTGTTCCGGGCGCATCATTGCAGGGAAGTATACCATTTATCTGCGGGATGTAAATCGATTTCACGTATGGTGTCAACCGTTTCCGGGCCGGCGGTAAGGTACCCGCCATCGGGGGCGGCACTCTGCTGAAAAAGGTCACACAGATGCAATAAAAATCATTATTACAATATTGTGTTTAATAATCTGAAATAGAACACAATTTTGTTATTAAATTTAATAATCGCATGATAAATTCATGAAAATTAAGCCCAGAATTGCACCGCTTTAATAAATTGTTTGTTTAATTTCAAATATTTGTACAAATAAATCAAATCAGGTTCAGGTTTTGGCATATGATTTGCTGAATACTGAAGGCAGCCATCGAGGATTTTTTTCAAAATGACAAAAATGAAAGGATACACCATGGGATTGAAATACTGCCTGATGATTATTACCCTGTTACTGACAGGCACTGGTTCTGTTTTTGCGGCAGACGAAGTCATTGATTCCGGAGACACCGCCTGGGTTACCATGTCCACGGCCCTGGTCATGATGATGACTCCGGCCGGGCTGGCCCTGTTCTACGGAGGGATGTCCCGGTACAAAAACCTGCTCAACACCATAGCCATGACTGTGGCTGCCTACTGTCTGGCCAGCCTGGTGTGGGTGGGCTGGGGGTATTCACTGGCCTTCGGGGACAGTGCAAGTCCCCTGATCGGGAGCCTGGGCCATATTCTACTGGCCGGCATCGATGCCGCATCTGTTTCCGGCTCCATCCCCACCCTGATATTTGTGGTATTCCAGATGACCTTTGCCTGCATCTCCGTAGCCATCATTCTGGGATCGGCTGTGGACCGGATGAAATTCTCCGCCTGGATCGTGTTTGCCGTTCTCTGGATTACGTTTGTGTACGCGCCGGTTTGCAACTGGGTCTGGGGAGGGGGATGGATGCACCGCATGGGGGCCCTGGATTTTGCCGGCGGCAATGTGGTACACATCAATGCCGGGGTGTCCGGGCTGGTCCTGGCTCTGGTGCTGGGCAAACGCAATGGATACGGTAAAGAACCCATGATTCCTTCGTCTGTAGCGTTTACCGCTCTGGGCGCCGCCCTGCTCTGGTTCGGGTGGTTCGGGTTCAATGCCGGCAGTGCGTTGGCCGCCGACGGTGTGGCTGCTTCCGCTTTTCTGGTCACCAATACGGCTGCGGCAACCGCCGGACTGGCCTGGTTGTTCATTGAATGGAAGATCAGCGGCAAACCAACGGTGCTGGGCCTGGCTTCAGGCGCCATCGCCGGACTGGTGGCCATCACCCCGGCCGCCGGATTCGTCACCCTGTCCGGATCCTTGATCATCGGCCTGGTGGCCGGCGCAGTCGGCTATTTCGGCGTGGTGAAGCTCAAGAAAAAACTGGGGTATGATGATTCTCTGGATGCATTCGGCATCCATGGTCTGTGCGGCATGTGGGGGGCCCTGGCCACCGGTCTGTTCGCCTCCCCAGCCATCACCGAAGGCGCCAGAGGACTGTTTTACGGCAACCCCGGCCAGGTCTGGATCCAGCTGGTATCCATCATCGGCACCATCGCCTTTTCCGCCGTGGCCACTCTGATTGTGGTGTATGTCACCCGACTGGTCTGCGGCGGGCTGCGGGTGGACGGCCAGGATGAGATGGCCGGACTGGACAACGCCCTGCACGGGGAACGGGCCTTTGAAATCGAATAACCCATCGTTCGGCGCCCCGGTATCCTTTATCTACTGAATAAAAGATACCGGGGCTCCTTGCTCTAAGCTCACAGGGTACCGGCCAGCTCCCGGGCCTCGGCAATGCAGTACATCAAATGCCGGGGGGATCTGGCATCGCCGATGACATGAAACCGGGCCGGGAAACCTTTTTCCAGAGACCTGGCCTCCCGGACTGCCTCGTATTTTTCAGATATCACCACAGTGTCGAACCCGGCCAGGGTCTTTTTTTCCTTTCCGGATGAAAATATCACCCCGTCCGGGGTAACGGCCTGGATGGAAACCTGCTTGTACAGGGAGACATCCTTTTTTTTCAGATTTTCCCGCAGATAATACCGGTCGTTGGCGGACATCTCCTCGGCAAAACTTTTTTTCCGGTTCAACACCACCACGGTCTTGCCCTGATCAGCCAGAAAATCCGCCACGATCAGGCCGGTCATGCCCCCGCCCAGGACAATCACTTTTTCTCCGGCCGTTTCTGTGCCCGCCATCACATCCACCCCGGTCACCAGGGTCATGGATGTGGTGAACAATCCTTTGATGACCGGCATCTGGGGCAGAGATCCGGTGGCCAGCACCACATGGTCCGGGGACACTGCTGCCAGCAGTTCTTTTGTCAGGGGAGTGTGGTACCGGACCTGGATATCGAGGCGTGCCAGTTCCCGGTAAAAAAACTGCAGAATATCTTTGAGCTCGCCCCGGCCTGGAGCCCGGGAGGCCAGGCCCAGCAGGCCGCCGGGGCCCTCCCCCTGTTCACAGATCACCACGTCATGACCGGCCAGGGCACACTCCCGGGCTGCAGCCAGCCCGGACGGGCCGGCTCCGGCCACCAGCACCCGGGCAGAGGCGCGGCCCGGTGCTTCTGCCTTTTCTCCGGTTTCCAGCAGAAATTCCCGGCCCACGTCCGGGTTCACCACACACCCGCCCGGCTCCTTGGCCAGGACCGCATGGATGCATCCCAGGCAGCACCCGACGCAGGGCCGGATTTCCCCGGTTCTGCCTGTCCGGGCTTTTTCCGGATAATGGGGGTCTGCCAGAAAGGACCTGCCCAGGGCCACCATATCCGCCTGACCATCGGCAATGATCCGGTCGGCATGGGATGGGTCCTTGATACGCCCCACCGTGATCACCGGAATGTCCACGGTTTTTTTCACCGCTGACGCCAGGTGCACGAAACAGCCCTGGGAGGTGTACATGGAGGGGATGGTCAGCTCGGTGGAGCCATAGACCCCGGCGGACACGTGCAGGTAGGCGGCACCGGCCGCCGCCAGCAGCGGGGCCAGTGTCAGGGCATCGGACAGCTCCCACCCGTTTGAAATATAATCATTGCCGTTGATGCGGATACCCACGGGAAAATCGCTGCCCGCCTTGGCCTGGATATCGGCCAGGATTTCAAACAGAAACCGGGTCCGGTTTTCAAAACTGCCCCCATATTCATCGGTGCGGATATTGGCGTTGGGGGACATGAACTGGTTGATCAGATACCCGTGGGCCCCGTGGATCTCCACAAAATCAAATCCCGCCTCTTGGCACCGCCTTGCCGCATCCCCGAAACAGGACACCAGGTGGTGGATCTCTGTCACGGTCAATGCCCGTACCGCCCCTTTGACCACTCCCGGAGCCGGGATGGCGGAGGGGGCCACTTTTTCGGGCAGATAGGACTGGCGGCCCCCGTGCATGAGCTGGACCCCGAAGACAGCGTCATAAGGCCGGATCTTGTCCACCATGCGTTTGAGAGAGGGAATGCAGCCATCCTCATACATCTGGGGAAGATCCGGCAGTTCCTGGCCCCCGGGATGGACGCTGCCGCCCCCCACCAGCATCATGCCGGCCCCGCCCTTTGCCCGTTCCACAAAATAGGCCGAGAGCTGTTCAGTCACATGGCAGTGCTCATCCACCCCGAAGTTGATGCTCATGGCAGACATCATCAGCCGGTTTTTCACGGTGAGATTTTTGATCCGAATCGGGTTGAACAGGTGGGAAAACATGGCGGCATAGCCTCCTTTCAATCAGTTTTTTGTGAAATTTCTTCCAGCAGGGACTGCACCAGCAGGGTAAACGCCCGGATCGCTTTTTTATCCCGGACCCGCTTTTTGCCCTTGACCGCCTTGAAATACCTTGCACACACCTGCCGCCGGGCCGGCGTCAGGCCGGCGGTGATTCCCTGTTTCTGAACGGTTCCGGCCCTCCCGGACCCGGAAGTTTCCCAATCCCGCCGGCCGTGGGACCGGTTGATGATATGGGCGAAATAGATCAGGGCCCGGTCCAGCAGAATATATAGAAACTGGGGGTTTTCATTGGGACCCACCTGGAGCCGGTCACCCCCCAGCCGGATGCCGGCAGGGCTTTTGTCCGCCACATGCCGGCCGCCCATCACTGCCGATCCAGCCCCCAGGATGCCGCCGATGGCGGTGAACATCCCCAATGACAGACCGTGGGCCGCCGTGTCCACCATCGCGCCCATGGTTCCCCCCAGCACCGCCCCGGCCGCGGCCAGCTGTGTTTTTGTCAGCCCCAGCAGCTCCCAGGTTCTGCGGGCAAACAGATCATGCTGAAGCACGGAATAATCGTGCAGCGTCACCTCATACACCCGGTGCTTGAACAGGGAACGGATATGGTGAAACATGGATTTTTCAATGTCCCTGACCTTTTCCCTGTAAGTTTCCGCCAGGGTTTCCCTGGCCAAAACCGGGTCATCCGCGTCGCTCAGCCCCTGGGACACGGAAAGCCGGATACTTTTTTCTATGGCATGGATGATATAGGCGCAGGCCAGGCGGTTGCGCTTTTCCCATTCATCCTTGAACGCCTCGATCACCCGGGCCAGAACCGGTTCCCATTGCTGGTCAATGGATTTCAGGCTTTCCAGTATACCGATCCGGTCATGAAAATTGGCGGTATTGGCATTGAAAATCCGGATACTGTTGAAATATTTGCCGAACTCCCTTCGCCAGTCACTGGTATAATCTCTGTTTGCATTCTTGGAATTGATCACAGCCATGCGGGGCCTGCCGGTGAGTCGCAGAATCTCCATTTCCGCCAGGTCATCGTCCCTTACAGGCCGGGAACCGTTGACCACATAGATGATGCCCGCCCCCCGGGCCACCGGGGTGAACAACTCGCATTCATCGGCAAAAAAAGGATCTGTTCGATGGGTTTCGATGAACCGGTCCAGGATACGGCCGGAATCCCCCTGATACGCCGTAAACCAGGCCAGGGTCTGTCTGGGGACCTGGAATCCCGGTGTGTCCACGAACCGGATGATCTCCCGGCCGTCAAT
>DATHSR010000349.1:0-1935 GCA_035464035.1 Desulfotignum sp.
TACCCGGGTGAAAGTGATGAACCAGAATCCGTTTTACCGGATCGGTGAAACGTTGAAAGGCCATGAATTCAGGTATTCCAAAATTTTGAAAATTGAATTCCAGGACCACGAAATGGCTTTTTCCATGGAACGGGGCAAGGGTGTTGTGGACAAAAAGGATGGTTTTTTCAAGAACAATACCTTTGGCACCTATACCCACATCCATGCCCTGGGATCGGTGTCCTGGGCGCCTTCTCTGTTGGACAAGGCCAGGGCCTACAAAGCGAGGAGAGAGATCTCATGAAGGTGATTGCATCTATTCAAGACATGACCCGGTTTTCCCAGACTCTGCGTATCCAAAACCAGACCATTGCATTCGTTCCCACCATGGGGTTTCTGCATGACGGGCATCTGGCCCTGATGAAAGAAGGAAAGAAAAGGGCGGATCATCTGGTGGTATCCATTTTTGTGAATCCGGCTCAGTTCGGACCCACTGAAGACTTTTCCACCTATCCCCGGGCACTGGCCCAGGATCTGGAACAGTGCCGTCAGGTCGGGGCATCCGCCGTGTTTACCCCATCTGAGGCCCAGATGTATCCTTCGGGATTTGAAACCTATGTGGGTCTTGAAAAACTGCCGTTTCACCTGTGCGGTCTGTCCCGCCCCGCCTTTTTCAGGGGGGTGGCCACGGTGGTGACCAAGCTGTTCAATATCGTCAGGCCCCATTACGCCCTGTTCGGGGAAAAGGATTTTCAGCAGCTGGCGGTGATTCAACGGCTGGTACGGGATCTGAATTTTGATATTGAAATTGTGGGGGTGCCCATTGTCCGGGAGCCGGACGGACTGGCCATGAGCTCTCGAAACAAATACCTGTCACCGGACCAGCGTCCCTGTGCCCTGTTGCTGCATCAGTGCCTGGAGACAATTGAAAAAATGGTGCAGCAGGGAGAAACCGATGCCGGAAAGCTTCAGGATCAGGCAGAGAAGATCCTCGCATCCGTTCCGGACATGCGGGTGGACTATGTCTCCATCTGTGATCCTGAAACCCTGGAGCCGGTGCCGGTCATTGCGGGCCAAGTACTTTGTGCCATGGCAGTCTGGCTGGGGAAAACAAGGCTTATTGATAACCGGGTGATGGGTCCACGAACCTGAGGGGCGCTTTTCGAAACCGCCTGAAAAAAGGGCGGCGTCCCAACGGGATTTCCAGTTGAGACGCCGCCTCTTTTGTTTCAACAGACGGGTTGGAAATTATCAGACTTTTTCATGGCACTGGTTGCAGGAAGCAGGGGCTGGTCCTGTGCGGCCCTTGGGATCTCCGGCCTTGATGTTGACCTCTTTGTGACAATCCCTGCAGTTGCCGTGCATGGCATTTTCATGCACCATGATATCATCTTTGTTGTCTTTGTCTTTTTGAAAAATATTGTGGCACTCGTAACAGGGATGAACGTCATCGCCCATCGTCAGTTCCAGGGGTGTGCCGGTTTCATCATGGTGACATTCCCCGCAGGAGATACCATAATCTTCAGCATGTTTTTTATGGGTAAAGGGCACGGGTTTGAATTCGGGGGCGCCTTTTTTACGCTGGTCATACCCCGGGGTCTGAAGCACAAACGTGTCTTCGACCTGTGTGCCGGCCTGAAGTGCCGTTGCAGCGAAAATTGCGGCGATACCGGCCGCAAAAAAAAGAATGATCAGTTTTTTGTTCATAAAACGGTTTTCTCCTTTTGCTGATAAATTATTTGTATGTTTTCCGGGCCTTTCCAGGGACCGGACAAGATTACAAAAAATTGAGTCGATTCTTTACACAACCCGCTTACAAAGTCAATACAAAATCCGGATCAGCCGGTTTCTCCCTCTTTTTTTGCCGTGTCTTCAGGTGCTGCATCATCGGCATCATCCTGTGATGTGGATTTTTTGCAGAAAATTTTTGCTCCCAGAATGCTGATTTCATAAAGC
>DATHSR010000350.1:0-5758 GCA_035464035.1 Desulfotignum sp.
GGTATTGTCCAGTACGATGGCCAGTCGCTTTTTGATGTTTTCACCGGTGACCCGGTCAAAGATATGGGCGCCTTTCCGGTTGAATTCAATGCCCACCTGGGGTTGCTGGAACTGGTCGAATTCCACCCGGGCATTCACCAGAAGACTGCCGTCCAGCAGCACCTGTTTTTTGATCACGTGGGGGATTCTTGTGACACCGCCGGAACCCGGAGCAACTTTGTTTTCATACAGCACCACACTGCCCACCGGCACGTTTCCTTTAAGGGCAGCATCGATACTGGCGTCCTCATCCACCAGCTGAAAGGTGAGCTGGGCGGTTTTTCCAATCAGGTCCTTGGCACGGTCCGGATCAGTGATCCCCGGCAGCTGCAGCAGAATCCGGTTTTCTCCTTGAATCCGTATGTCCGGCTCATTGACCCCGAACTCGTCAATCCGGTTCCGGATGGTTTCCAGGGCCTGTTCCGTGGCCATCTTCCGGATCATTTCAATCTCATCATCGGGCAGTCTCAACTCAAATCCGATGACATCCCCCTGGACCGGTGCAGTTCCCACCCGCAGGTTAGAAAACTCCTTGGAGATAATATTTTCAAAGGCTTTTTTGGTTTCCTGATCCGGCAGCCGGGCCAGGATGGTATTGTCTTCCTGCCGGGATATGCCCTGATGCGCAATGCCGGCCCGCCGCAGTTCTTTTTTCAACTCATCGGCCGTCCGTTCCAGTTCCGCCTCGACCGCCCTGATATTCTGAACTTCCAGCACCAGATGCATGCCGCCCTGCAGGTCAAGTCCCAGGTTGATCTTTTTATGGGGCCAGGTGTCGATAAACGTGGGCAGCAGATATACGATCGCAGCAATTAAAACTCCCAGATTCAACACGCGCTTCAAGGTAAATGATTTCAATCTTCAACACTCCTGTACCATGGTTTATTTCTTTGCGTCTGGTCTGAATCCTGTTTCATTGTCTGAAATCAGGGCGGCCACATTGCCGCGGGACAGTTTGACTTTGATTTTTTCTGCAATCTCAAGGCCGATGGTGGTATCATCGATGGAAACAATAGTGCCGTAGATGCCGCCGGACGTAATGATCCGGTTTCCTTTCTTCAGATTTGAAATCATTTCCCGGTGCTCTTTTGCTTTTTTCTGCTGGGGGCGGATCAAAAGAAAATAAAAAATGGCAAACAGGATAATAATGGGCAGGAAACCTGCCAGTCCTCCGGCTGCCTGGCCTTCGTTGGCGCCCATTGCAAATGCTGTACTAATCAAGATGGTTCCTCCTTTAACAGATTAAAATTATAAAACATAACCGGTCAGTCTTCTTTAAGGGGAACCCAGATGGTTCTCCCGTCAAACTGAATCTGATCGATCTGATCAAAACGGATTTCCGAAAGCAGCGCAAATACCTGGTTCATATTGTATAAGACGATCTTGCTCATCGGCTCTATCAGATCAATATCCGTTACAATTTTTTCTTCGATCAGGCTATAGATGATCACCATGATCTCGGAAAATTTTAAAATCTTTCCAACCCCTGAAGAGTGTCCGGTGTCCAGGGGTTCATCTGCATCATATGCCACATGGATCTCCTGGGACCCGTAATATTCTCTCACGATGTTAAAATGAATATTCCATATATTGTCACCGGGCCGAACCACATATATCCCGTAAACTTCGATCTTTTCCGGCGCAGTTCCTTCAAATTCGGTAATGCGGGTTTCAAATATCCCTTGCCTTGCGGCAGATGCCTTTTCCAGAATATCGGGCATGGATACGGTTCTGCCCCCCACGGTAAAGGATTCATCCGACCGGACAATCATGTCCAGACTCCGGGTGATACCGGCGGTTTTAAGTCTTTCCTCCATCACCTGATCCAGGTCGGACCCTGTTTTCAGATCCTTGAAATCAATGGCCGGGGTCTTCTGGATCGGTTTTTCCACAACAGCTGACCGGCGCTCGTCCTCAACAGACATTGCCGGTTGAGGCGCCGTGATCATCGGATCCTGCCCTGCTGTGTCCGGGCTTTCAGTCACAGGGCCGGAAAGAATCCCCGAGGCCCGATCCCTGTCGGTTTTTAAAAACAGATACGCCGCAACCACGAAAACAAGCACAAAAACGAGACAGACCACTGCCATTCTCTTTTTCTGAACCGGCCCGGTTTCTTGCATGTCTTATCCTTTAAAACGCATATTAAGGTTGTTTTAGATACACAAAACCCATACAGATGTCAAGAATGGCTCGCGGGTAAATTACTGGGCCGAGCTGGTAATGCGGCTCTGGCCGGGGATCATCTCCGGATCGATCTCAATGAAGATGGCAACCTCCCGTGTGGTTTCAATTTCAAGCAGGTCCTCTTTCTTTTTATTGAGAAGATAGTACGCCACCTCCCGGGGCAGAAACACCTGAAACTGTTTGCTTTCGGTTTTCAGTGTCTTCAGGTTCAACTGCCGCAGGACCGCCAGCCCCTGGGTTTCCACAGACGGGATCTGTCCCCGTCCGTTGCAGTGGCGGCAGGGTTCATAGCTGCCAAAGGTAATGGAATGCCGGATGCGCTGCCTGGACATCTCCAGCAGGCCGAATGCCGTAATCCCCCCTACCTTTGTCTTGGCCTTGTCTGTTTTCAGGTTTTTTTTCAGGCTTTTGGTGATATCCGCTTTGTGCCGTCTTTCCTTCATATCAATGAAATCCACCACAATGAGTCCTCCCATATCCCTGAGCCGCAACTGCCGGGCCACCTCTTCTGCCGCCTCCAGGTTGGTGTGATAAGCGGTTTCTTCGATGTTGCGCCGTTTGGTGGATTTGCCGGAGTTCACATCAATGGATACCAGGGCCTCGGTCTGTTCAATGACCAGGAACCCGCCGGACTTCAACGGCACATCCCGCTTGAAGATCGACGCAATCTGTTCCTCCAGCTGGTATTTGGTAAAAATCGGCTTTTCTCCCTTGAACAGTTTCACGATTTTGTTCTGCTTGGGAGCGATCATGGCCATGAACTCCTTGACCTCTCTGAAGGTATCTGGATTGTCAATGAGAATTTCCGTGATATCTGTGGTGAAGTAGTCCCGCAGGGAACGGACAGCCAGGCTTTGTTCCTTGTAAAGCAGCGACGGTGCCGGGTTGTCAATGGCCAGTTTGTCAATGTTTTTCCACACCCGCATCAGGTATTTGAGATCGGAATTGAGCTGGGTTTTGGTGGCATTTTTACCGGCGGTGCGGACAATGATCCCGAATCCTTCCGGAATATCCATGGTTTTGAGGATGCCGGCCAGCCGTTTCCTTTCCTCTTCTTCGCTGATCTTCCGGGACACCCCTTTGGTGGTGGTCCCGGGCATGAGAACCGCCATCCGGCCGGGCAGGGAGATAAAGGTGGTCAGCATGGCCCCTTTCTGGCTGATGGGGTCTTTTACAACCTGTACGATGAGTTCCTGGCCTTTTTTGATCAGGTTGAACAGGGCCTTGTCCTTTGTTTCCACATCCTGGAAATAGTCCGGATGTATTTCATTTTTCTGCAAAAATCCGTTTTTTTCCGTGCCAAAATCCACGAATACCGCCTGAAGGCTTTGTTCCACCCGGGTGACGATCCCTTTGTAAATGTTTCCCTGGGTCACTTCCTTGGCCCGGGTTTCAATGTGAAACTGGTCCAGTTCGCTGTCGATGACTGTGGCAATCCGGCTGACATCTGGGTCCAGTGCATTGATCAGTATTTTTCTTGTCATGTTTCCACTCTTCTTAAAATCGGGTTGATTCCTGAGCGCCGTGCAAACCGCCGCAGCCCATCAGGAGAAATCTATCTGTTTAAGGATATCATACCAGGTGAGGATCCGTTCCACATATTCCACCGGTTCCCAGCCCCTGGCATATCCATGTCGGGTCTTTTCATGAAATTCAGGCTTTGACAACAGGGGCAGCGTTTTTTTCATCGAATCCCACACCAGCGGATTAAGTCCTTTTTCCCGGGCAAGGGCCATGGCGTCCAGGACATGGCCGTACCCGACATTATAACTGGCCAGGGCAAACAAAAGCCGCTGGTATTCATCTTCGATCTGATCGAACCGGTCATACATCCGGTTCAGATATTTGATCCCGGCCCTGACGCTCTGGGCCGGATCAGTATGGTCTTTGATGCCCATTTCCATGGCAGCCGCCTGGGTCACCTGCATGAGGCCTTCCACATTGGTAAAGCTTTTTGCATTGGGATCAAACCGGGATTCCTGGTATACCACCGCCGCCACAAGGCGCCAGTCAAAACCGTGCTTGTCCGCATAGGTTTGTATGATATCCTGGTATTTGGGCAGATGGATCTTTACCCGGTTGTGAAAGGTTTTCAGTTCAGATACGTCAAATTCTCTGATGTGTCCGTAATATTTATCAAAAACCTGCTGAAGAAGTCCTGTTTTTCTGGCCTGGAGAAAAAACCGGTTGGCCTCCTGCAGCATTGACAGATCTTCTTTCCGGAAGGCCCAGGCCACAGACTCTTTTTTCTGGATGGGGATGCCGACCCGGATATCGGGAAGATGCCGCTGACTGAGCAGGGCGACATTGGAATCGGCAACCGTGAATTTGATTTCACGGTCATGAACCATGGCAATCAGGTCTTCGGCGGTGATATTGTCATGGAGAACGTAGTGGACGTCAATTCCCGATGCCCTGATCTCCTCAAGCCGGAAATGATACGAGCTGTTGCGACTGACATGAATGGTTCGAAAAGCCAGGTCATCGATATCCTTGGGACCGAACACCAGGGCGTGGTGAACGATCTGCTGCTCAACCTCTATATATGGGATTGAAAAGTTGACCTGTTCGATACGGTCACTGGTAACCGCCATGCCGGCACCGATGAAATCCCCCTTTCCCAGATCCAGATAAATCTGCAGATGGTTCCATCCCGGGGTAACAATGTCCAGATCCACGTTCAGATACCGGGCAAATGCCTGGGCCAGGTCGTATTCAAATCCGGCAGGTTCGCCGTTGTAAAGATAGTAGTTGGTTAAAGAATCGCTGGTGATCATCCGGAGGACACCCGATTGCTGGATACGGTCCAATGTGTCGGGAGATTTGCCCAAACCCTTCTGAAGCTGCAGAAAACTCAGATAGACAAAAAAACTGCACAGAATCAGCAGGTTCAAAAAAATAAAATGTTTGAAATAAAATTGTTTCATTTACACGCTTTTAAGATTCATCCAGGCTGACCTCCAGCCTGTCTACATCCCGATACCCCCGGGGCAGAAGTTTCCCCCTCTGGCCGCGCATGCCGGCATAGTCCGCCTGATTGCCCGCATTGAGCACCAGGGAATGTTTTTTTGACTGTATAACAATATCGGCGCGTAATGGCAATATTTTTAGGAACTTGAGCTTTTCAGGGTCTGACGCGGTCCGTTCTTTTTTAGGGATGGTGATGATTTTGTTTCCCTGGCCTTTTTTGAGTTGCGGCAGTTCCCCCAGAGGAAAAATCAGCATCCGGCCCCGGGTGGTGACCGCCACTACGGCATCGGTGTCAAGGTGTTTCACCGGCTGGGGGGGCATCAGGACCGCGCCGTTTTTCAGGGTGACCACTGCTTTTCCATTTTTAAACGGGGTTAAAAGGTCAGAGAACTGAACCACAAACCCGTAACCGGTGTCTGCGGATATCAGAAAACAGGTGCCCTCAATTTCCGAGAGCATGAAACAGATCCGGACTGCGTTCGGCAAAGTCAGATGACAGGTGAGCGGCTCTCCGTTGCTCCTTGCGGAGGGCAGTATGTGGGGATACTGGCTGTAGCTGCGGACC
>DATHSR010000351.1:0-2699 GCA_035464035.1 Desulfotignum sp.
GGGTACAGGAAAAAGGAAGAGAGATTTCCAGCGAAAAAGGCAGTGTTGCTACTCTGGACGGGTTCATTTTCGACATCACCGAACGCAGGCGGGCTGAAGCGGAGCGGGAAAAGCTTCAGGCCCAGCTCAGGCAGGCACAGAAAATGGAATCAGTGGGCCGGCTGGCAGGTGGTGTGGCCCATGATTTCAACAACATGCTGGGGGTGATCCTGGGGCATGTGGAATTCGCCCTGGAAAAGATCGGGGAGAACCATGATCTGTCGGCCGGTCTCAAGGAGATACAAACCGCTGCCCAGCGGTCGGCGGATCTCACAAAGCAGTTGCTCACCTTTGCCAGAAAACAGATCATTTCCCCCAGACCCCTGGATTTGAACGATACTGTGGAAAGCATGCTGAACATGCTGCGCCGGCTGATCGGGGAAGAAATCGATCTGGTCTGGAAGCCGGCTGCCCATCTGTGGCCGGTGAAAATGGATCCGTCCCAGATCGACCAGATTCTTGTGAACCTGTGTATCAATGCCCGGGACGCCATTGCCGGCATCGGCAAGCTCACCATAGAAACTGGAACAAAAACGTTTGATGACGAGTATTGCCGGAGAAACGCGGGGTTTGTCCCCGGAGAGTATGCGTTGCTGGCGGTCAGTGACAATGGCTGCGGCATGGACAAAAAAACCCTGAAAAACTTGTTCGAACCGTTTTTCACTACCAAGGCGGTGGGTCAAGGCACGGGTCTGGGACTGGCAACCATTTACGGCATTGTGAAACAGAACAGCGGATTCATCAATGTGTACAGCGAGACCGGGCAGGGGTCCACTTTCAATATTTACCTGCCCCGGCTTGCAGGAGAAGACAAAAATTTCAGTGATATTTCCATTGCAAAAACCGCTTCCGGCGGGACGGAAACCATTCTGCTGGTGGAGGATGAACCCGCCATTCTCAGAATGACCCGCATGATGCTGGAACAGAAAGGGTATACAGTCTTGTCCGCAGCCACACCGTCACAAGCCATGGAAAAGGCGGGAAAACATTCTAGTGCCATCGATCTGCTGTTGAGTGATGTGGTGCTGCCGGAGATGACCGGCCGGGACCTGGCCGGACAGATTGCCGGCCTTTACCCGGGCATCCGGGTGCTGTTCATGTCCGGGTATACCGCCGATGTCATCGCCCATCAAGGCTTGCTGGATGCCGGGGTGTCATTTATCCAGAAACCTTTTTCAGTGGCGGATCTGGCGGAAAAGGTGCGGGGGGTTCTGGATACGGTATCAGGTGAAACCCATTAATAAATTATCATCAAATGAGATATTTTAAAAACGCATACCATTCAATCATTGAATGATAAAAAGATGCGTTCGGAGAAAATTCCATGCTGGAAAATAAACTGCGGACAGAAATCCAGAAAGAAATAATGGAAAAATGGCAGGAAGCTGAGGATTCATATGACCTATTCACCGAAATTAAGTTCCGGTTTCACGTTTGCCAAAAACCGGAGTTCGTTTATTTCCCCCCAGTCGGGAATGTGTTCTTTTTGCACCCGGGATTGCAACGGCACCTGCGAGATCGCCCAGGCCGCAGTCCTCGGGGCCCAGACGGTTTACCCGACCACCACCGGGAACAACCAGATCGCCTCGGAAAAAGATTACCCCATTGATTTTTCCCATTTCAATATCAACGGCCGGGTGTTCGGGGCCCGGGGCGTTCCTGAAACCCCGGATCAGGCCACAATATTTAACGTGGAACTGGAAAGGACGTATGGTTTTTTCAACACCGTGAAGATGACCATGCCGGTGATTCTGCCGGCGTTGATCAAACTGAACTGGCAGGACTATTTTGCCGGAGCTGCCATGGCCGGTGTGACCTGTGTGATCGGGGAGCATGCCAGGAACAATGAACCGGATCTGAAAATTGATCAGGGGCAGGTCACCGATTTTCCGCTGCTGGAAAAAACCCTGGACTGCTTTGCCAGGTATGACAGGGGGTACGGGCAGATCGTCCTGCAGTGCAATGTGGATGATGACCGGATGGGCGTTCCCAAAATCGCCATAAAGAAATACGGGGTCAAGGCCATTGAGATCAAGTTCGGGCAGGGGGCCAAAGGAACCCAGCCGGCCATACGGCTCAAAGACCTTGAAACCGCCCTTGCCAGACAGCAGCAGGGAAATCTGGTGCATCCGGATCCCAGCGACCCGTCGGTTCAGAAGGCATATGAAGACGGGGTCTGTCCCGGTTTCTACTCCTATGGCCGGCTGCCGTTGTGGACCCAGGCATCCCTGATGGACCATATTGCCGTGTTAAGGGATATGGGCGCTGAAAATATCTATTTCAAGATGGCGGGATATGACCGGGCCGATATCGAACAGGTGATCCGGATCGGGTGTCAGGCCAGAGTGGATATGATCACTTTTGACGGTGCCGGCGGCGGTTCCGGTTACAGTCCTTCAAAAATGATGAACGAATGGTCGTTGCCCACGGTCTGCCTGGAAGATGCGGTGGTCCGTATCTGTAAAAAGCTGCAGTCTGAGGGATTTCAGCTTCCGGCCATGGTGATGACCGGCGGATTTGCCAGTGAGGATCAGGTGTTCAAAGGCCTGGCTTACGGGGAGGGTCATGTGCTGGGGATCGGGTTGTGCCGGGCGTCCATGGCCGCCGCCATGACCGGTAAAACCATTGGCGAACAGATAAGGAACGGGCAGGTGCCGGAA
>DATHSR010000352.1:0-8806 GCA_035464035.1 Desulfotignum sp.
CCACGGCTTCCGTTTCGACATGAAAAAGGCGGGAGACATCATGACCCGGATAGAGGAATTTGAAACCATTTCTCTGGATCACAGTGTTTCAGATGCCGTGGAAAAACTGCTTTCCTGTCAGCATGGCATCCTTGCCGTCTCTGACAGCAGAAAAAAACTGGCCGGCATTCTCACCATGGTGGATATCATGAAAGCATTGCTGCCGGAATATGTGCGTGAAGAAAATGACCTGCTGGATGAGCCGGCCAGATTTTCATCAATTTTCTGGGGCGGGCATTTCACCAAGCAGGTAGCGGCCATCGCCGGACGCAGGGTCGGTGAAATCCTGTCTGAGCTGCCCTTGACCATCAGCGAAAACGCGAATCTGCTGGAGGTCGCCCATCTGTTGAAAAAACAAGCCCCCGAAATACTCATGATACGGGGTATTTCCCAGATCATTGGTATCATCGTTCCCTGGAATCTGCTTGTTGAGGTTCAGGCGACCCTCCGGAATCCGGCAGCCGGGTAAGTTGTCCAGCGGGCCGCTGCGGATTTTGCCTGTCTCTCATTAGTAATGTATGTGCAAAATTGACCTGCCGGACCAATCGTTTTCACACCGGTGGGTCCGGCAGATTCGCAACCCGTCAATGCGGGGCCTACCCGTGCAGCGGCATACCAATAACCTTGGCGGCCAGCTCCCCCATGATCTCCGCCAGAGTGGGATGGGCATGGATGGTATGAGCGATATCTTTGGCGGTCAGGCTTTTTCCAACAGCCAGCGTAGCCTCGGCAATCAGGTCGGTGGCATGGGATCCGATGAGATGCACCCCCAGCACCTTTCCGGAAACCGTTTCCACAATCATTTTGGCTTCTCCGGCAATTTCGTCAATGGCATGGGCCTTGCCCAGCACCCGGAAATTCACCGATGCCGTATCGATTGCCAGGCCTTTTTTTCGGGCCTGGTCTTCACTCAATCCCACGGTGCCGATTTCGGGCAGGGTAAAAATCGCCCCGGGCACGGCGGTGTAGGTCATGGTCTCCGTGTGGCCCATGGCATTGGCAGCTGCCACCAGGCCTTCATGGGAAGCCACATGGGCCAGCATCACCCGGTCGGGACCCAGAATGTCTCCGATGGCATAAACGTTTTCCACACCGGTTTCCATGCGGTCATTGACAGGAATCCACCCGGGACCCTGGGTTTCCAGACCGATGGTTTCCAGACCCAGATCCGATGAGAGCGGGGTTCGACCGATGCACACTGTCATAAGATCAGATGTCAAGGTGTCGGTTTTGGGGGCTCTGGCACCGGGATTGTCTGTAAACGGGCTTTTGGCGATGGAGATGCGGCATCCACTGCCGGATGTATCACAGGCTGTAACCACCGTGTCACACAACACCGTGATTTTCTGTTTTTTCATCTCCCGCAGCAGCAGTCTGGAGATGGAAACATCCACCGACGGCAGCGGCAAAAGTCTGGACATGGCTTCCACCACAGTCACCTTTGTCCCAAGTGCCGCAAAAATACAGGCGAATTCACAACCGATCACACCGCCCCCCACGATGGTCAGGGATCCGGGAACATGATCCAGCACCAGCATGTCATTGGAAGACAATATTTTTTGGCCGTCAAATGCAAACGCCGGCACATTCATGGGCTGGGTGCCGGTGGCGATGATCAGTTTGTCCCAGCGCAGAGAACGGGTAGTTCCGTCATCGGCTGTAACCGCAACGGTTCCCCTGCCGGTGACCCGGCCGAAACCTTTTTCAACACCTATTTTTCTGCTCTGAAGCAGCCCGGCGATACCGTCACGCTGGGTGGACAGGATCTTGTCCTTTCTGGCCATCAGCCCGGGCATGTCCGGCCTCACATCACCGTCCACATAAATGCCGAAATCCTTTGCTTTTCTGTATTTATGTAAAATGTCCGCCGTATTTCTCATGATTTTGGAAGGAATGCACCCCCAGTTGAGGCAGGTGCCTCCCAGATGTTCCTTTTCAACGACCGTGACATCCGCTCCCAGGGTTACGGCCCGCAGGGCAGCCACATAACCGCCCGGCCCGCCGCCGAGAACAACAATCTTCTGAACCATCATATGCTCCTTGTATATTTAGGCAGGTTTTATCAATTTATCAATTTTATATTTCATTTTTCATAAATTTTTTAAAAATTAATTGACATTATCATTACTCTGTTCTAAATATCAAGATAATTTGAATAAATTTATGTTTTCATCATTTCCTTATCTCAAAAAGAGGCAGAATGAAAATCGACAAAACCAATATTGATATCATCCGGGAGCTCAAAGAAGGGAAAAAGGCGTTCAAAAAAATAGCCGACACGCTTAAAATAACGGAAAACACGGTCCGGTCACGGGTAAACAAACTGCAGGAAGAAGGGGTTCTGGAGATCTGCGGACTGGTGGATCCGGCCATGCTGCCCGGTCACCGGGTGGTGATTATCGGGATCAAGCTGTCCGAGATGAATCTGGTGGAAAAAGGCGCGGAAATCAGCCGGCTTAAAGGGGTAATTTCCACCAATGTGGTCACGGGACGGTTTGATCTGGTGATCATGGTATTGTTTAAAAAAGGGTTCGGGCTGCTGGAGTTTTACACCGAGGAAATTTCAAAAATAGAGGGAATAAGATCCGTGGAAACCTTTGTTGTGTATAAATCATACAATTTAAAGGTGCCGTATATTTTTTAGATCTTTGTCCATGCTGCCACACATGTGGGGGCATGCACCACATGTTTAACACCACCCAAACAGATTGAAGGTGATTGCTATGAATACCTGCTTGAAAACCACCCCATTGCACCCGTGGCACTTGGATGCCGGTGCCAACATGGCAGATTTCGGCGGATATGACATGCCGCTGTGGTATGAAACCGGCGTCAAGAATGAACACCTGGCGGTGCTCACATCCGCAGGCATCTTTGACACCAGCCACATGGCTTGTATCCGCGTGGACGGCGGTGACGCATTTTCTTTGCTCAACTTCTGCTTCACCCGGGAATTGTCCTCCCTGGCAGAAGGCAGATGTGTGTATGGCGCTTTTTTAGATGAAAAAGGCCACTGCATAGATGATGCCATTGTGTACAAATTTTCCGATACCGGTTTCATGGTCTGTGTGAATGCCGGCATGGGCGGCCGGATTGCCGGGCACCTGAACACCCATAAAAAAGACAGGAATGTCGTCATTACTGATCTGTCCGGCAAAATCGCCAAAATGGATATTCAGGGGATCAATGCCGCCCGGATACTGTCAAATCTGATCCGGTCCCCGGAACAGGTGTTTGACCGCATGCCCTATTTTTCATTTAAGGGCCATTTCGATCCCGGCCATTACAGTGCAGGTGCGGTCACGCTGCGTGACGGCACCCCGTTGCTTCTGTCCCGGTCCGGGTACACCGGCGAGTTCGGGTTCGAGATTTTTATAGCCCCCCATGCCATTGTTTCGTTGTGGCAGGATATCCTGACCGCCGGAAAAGAATATGGAATCACCGCCTGCGGCCTGGGCGCCAGGGACTCTTTGCGGGCCGGGGCCTGCCTGCCCCTGTCCCACCAGGACATCGGCCACTACAAATTCATGAACCACCCTTGGGATTTTGCTTTGCCTTACAATTCAGACAAATCCGGATTCACCAAAGCGTTTCTGGGGGCGGATGCACTGGTTCCGGAAAAAAATGATGTGTATGTATACCCCTTTGCAGGCGACAGCCTGCGAAAAGTGGCCGCCGGTGAAGCCACCGGGGTGTTTGACAGCAACCAGGAACAGATCGGGCATGTGCTCACCTGTGCCACGGACATGGGCATCACCTGGCACGATGGAAAAATTGTGAGCATCAATACACCGGGTCTGCCGGATAACATAAAAATCAAAGGCATTGCCTGCGGGTTTGTCATGGTCTCAAAACAGCTGGCCCCCGGCACTTCACTCACTCTCAAAGAAGGCAAGCGATCCATTGGCGTGACCATTGTTACAGACATCCGGCCGGACAGAACCGCCAGAAAAAAACTGAGTCATTTTATTTAAATCAAAAGGAGGTTGTCATGAAAGAAATCAATGATCTGAAATTACCTGAAGATGTCAAATATTCCAAAGACCATGAATGGGCCCGATCTGAAGGAGATACCGTCACCATCGGCATCAACGACTATGCCCAGGACCAGCTTGGAGAGATCGTTTTCGTGGAATTGCCCGCAGTCGGGGATGCCTTTTCCGTAGAAGAGGAGTTTGGGTCTGTGGAGTCGGTCAAAGCAGTGTCTGAAATGTACATGCCCATTTCCGGTGAGATCGTGGCGGTCAATGAAAACCTGGAAGATGCACCGGAACTGGTGAATGAAGACTGCTACCAGGGCGGGTGGATCATCAAGGTCAAACCGTCGGATCCGGGTGAGCTGGATGCACTGATGGACAAAGCCGCCTACCTTGAAATGTTGAAAGGATAAGACCCATGCGTTATCTGCCACATACACAGGAAGATATCAGGGAGATGCTGGCTGTTGCCGGCAGCCCCTCTCTGGACGGCCTGTTTGACACCATTCCGGATTCCGTGAAAACAAAGCACGGCCTGAACCTGCCAGAACCCTTGACTGAGTGGGAACTCAACGATCACATGGAAAAACTGGCCTCAGAAAACATTGCGTGCAAGGGCTACACCTGTCTGATCGGCGCCGGCAGCTATGACCACTATATTCCGGCCATCATTCCCTACCTGGTGTCCCGGTCCGAATTTGCCACCGCCTATACCCCGTATCAGCCTGAAGTGAGCCAGGGAACCCTCCAGGGCATTTATGAGTTCCAGACCATGGTGACCGATCTGCTGGGCATGGACATTGCCACGGCCTCTCATTATGACTGCGGAACCGCCCTGGCCGAATGCGCCCTCATTGCGTTGCGCAAGAACCGGAAAGCCAACAAAATCGCCGTGTCCGATCTGGTACACCCCAGCCACCGGCAGGTGATTGAGACCTATCTCAAACCCACGGGATACGAGATGGTGCTCATTCCCCACACCGCAAGGGGGCTGACAGACACGGCAGCCCTGGAAGCCATGGCAGACATCGCCGGTGTGGCCGTGCAGTCCCCCAATTTTTTCGGGCACATCGAAGACCTGGCGGCATTCAGGAAAATCGCTGATTCCAAAAAGATCCTTTTCATCACCTCGTTCACCGAGGCCCTGGCCTGGGGGGTGCTCAAAAATCCAGGGTCATTCGGTGCGGATCTGGTGGCCGGAGAAGGCCAGAGCTTAGGGATTGCCAAGACCTTTGGCGGCCCGGGCCTGGGACTTCTGGCCGGCACATCCAAACTGATGCGGGACCTGCCCGGACGGCTGGTGGGCCGCACCAAGGACACCAACGGCCAGGACGGGTACGTTTTGACATTGTCCACCAGAGAACAGCATATCCGCCGGGAAAAAGCCTCCTCCAACATCTGTTCCAACAATGGCCTCAACGCCATGACCGCTGCCATGTACCTGTCCACCGTCGGTAAAATCGGGATCCGGGAAATCGCCCAGCTCAATCATGACAAGGCTGTTTACCTGAGATCTGCGCTCACCGCCGCTGGATTTACGCCGGTGTTTGATTCGCCTTTTTTCAACGAATTTGTCATGAAGGTGCCCGAAGGCTTCAAGAAAAAACGGGCGGATCTGATCCACAGACACTGTCTGTTCGCCGGCCTGGATCTGACACCTTTCTATCCGGAACTTACCGACCATTACCTGTTCTGCGCCACAGAGAAAATCTCCCGGCAGCAGATGGACCAGCTGGCAAAGGAGGTGGCATAATGACCCGGCAGCCAGGAACCAAAGGACTGATTTTCAACGAACCCAATGTGTGGGACAAAAGCCGTGAAGGAAGATGCGCCATCTCCCTGCCCAGAGCAGACGTGGACAGAGCGCCCCTGGACCCGTCCTTGACCGGTGAGGCCCCGAACCTGCCCCAGCTGTCTGAGCTGGATGTGGTGCGGCACTACACCCGGCTGTCCCAGTGGAATTTCGGGGTGGACTCGGGCATGTACCCCTTAGGGTCCTGCACCATGAAATACAACCCCAAAACCAACGAAGTGCAGGCGGCCCGCCAGGGATTCGCCGGAGCCCATCCCCTGGCAGGCGATGAATTTTCCCAGGGAGCGTTGCGGCTCATGTATGACCTGGAAAAATATCTGGCGGAAATCACCGGGTTTGCCGGGGTGACGTTGCAGCCGGCCGCCGGTGCCCACGGCGAGCTGGCCGGCATGCTCATCATCCATGCCTATCATGCCAAACAGGGGAAACAGCGGTCCAAGATCATCATTCCAGATACGGCCCACGGCACCAACCCGGCCTCGGCCACCTTGTGCGGATACCAGAGCATCAACCTCAAGTCCGGTCCCAAAGGGATTCTGGAACCGGAAGCTGTAGCAGCAGTCATGGATGAGGACACTGCCGGCATCATGATCACCAACCCCAATACCTTAGGGCTGTTCGAGGAACATATCCGGGAGATCTGTGACATCGTCCATGCCAAAGGCGGTCTGGTTTACGGGGACGGGGCCAACATGAACGCCATCATGGGGGTGGTCAAGCCCGGCAAAGTGGGCATTGACGTGCTGCATCTGAACCTGCACAAAACCTTTTCCACACCCCATGGCGGCGGCGGTCCGGGGGCGGGACCCGTGGCGGTCACAGAGGAACTGATCCCGTTCCTGCCTGTTCCCCGGGTGGAAAAAGAACTGGATTCATTCAGATTCGTGTCTGACTGCCCGGAGTCCATCGGACGGCTCCACACCTTTTACGGACATTTCGGTGTCATGGTCAAGGCCTATGCCTATATCCTTTCCATGGGGGCCCAGGGGCTGCTGGATGTTTCCCGTCTGGCTGTGCTCAATGCCAACTACATCAAGGAATCCCTCAAGGGAACCTTAAACCTGCCCTATGACCGGCCCTGCATGCATGAGTGCGTGTTCAACGATGCGCATCAGAAAAAGCACCACATCACCACCATGGACATGGCCAAGCGGCTCCTGGATTATGGGTTCCATCCGCCCACTGTCTATTTTCCCCTGGTAGTGGAAGGGGCGTTCATGGTGGAGCCCACGGAAACCGAATCCAAAGAAGACATCGACCAGTTTATCGATGCGGTCAAGGCCATTGCCAAAGAAGCCCAGACCGATCCTGAAAAGCTCACCTCCGCCCCGGTTCTGCCCAAGGTGACCCGCCTGGATGAGGTGGCGGCTGCCAGAAAGCCATGCCTGCGGGGGTAACATCCATATCCCGTAAAGGTGTATTTCAGGATTTGAAACTCCTGGAATACACCGCGGCCCTGGATCTCCAGGAATCGGTCCGCCAGGCCAAAACACAGGACCGGGCCCTGCCGGATGCGGTGTTTTTTGTCCAGCACCCGCCCGTGTTCACCTGTGGCAGAAACGGTGGCAGAGAAAATTTGATCGTGTCCGAAAATTTTCTTAAAGACCGGGGGGTCGATCTGGTGCAGACGGACCGGGGCGGCAATGTCACCTATCACGGTCCCGGCCAGGCGGTGATGTACCCGGTGGTGGACCTGGCGCGCGCCCGCATCGGGGTGAGTGATTTCGTTTACGGGCTCGAAGAGATCATGGGAAACACGGCTGCGGATTTCGGGGTGAGCGTTCAACGGGATCCAAAAAACCACGGCATGTGGAAAGGATCTAAAAAGATCGGGTCTGTGGGCCTGTCCATCCGGCACGGTATCAGCATCCACGGACTGGCTCTGAACGTGTCTTTGGATCTGACCCCGTTTGCCTGTATCAACCCCTGCGGCATGTCCGGTGTTGCCATGACATCCCTGGGACAGGAACTGGCTGCCGCAGGTCAGCAAAGCACGGCCCTGTCCATGGATGCAGTCAAAGAAAAACTGGCTGGATATTTCTGCACCTGGTTTGGATTTCATCTCACGGAGAAACCCGCTTATGTGTAACACGGCCGTCACATCCGGCAAGCCGGCCTGGCTCAAGAAACATCTGCCCCGGGGCGGAGATTATGCAAGGGTCACAAGGCTTCTGGCCGGAGCCGGGCTTCACACTGTGTGTCAGGAAGCCAACTGCCCCAACATGTTTGAATGTTTTTCCAAAGATACGGCTACCTTCATGATCCTGGGGGATCAGTGCACCCGCCACTGCCGGTTCTGCAATATCACCGCCCGCCCGCCCCTGGCCGTGGATCTCCAGGAGCCGGCCCGGGTGGCCAGGGCCGCCCGGGATCTGGGACTGCAATACGTGGTGGTGACTTCGGTCACCCGGGATGATCTGCCAGATGGCGGAGCTGCCCATTTTGCCGCCGTAATCCAGGCCCTCAAGAAAATGGGCAGGGAAACCGGCCCCACCCTGCGGGTGGAAGTGCTGATTCCCGATTTCAAAGGAAACATGGATGCTTTGAAAACCGTGGTGGCTGCCGGGCCGGATGTCATCAACCACAACATCGAGACCGTGGCGGTCCTGTATCCGATAGTCCGGCAAGAAGCAGTATATCAAAGGTCTCTGGACCTGATTGCAAACATCGGAAAACTCAATCCCCGTATTCCGGCCAAATCCGGCATCATGGTGGGGCTGGGAGAAACCCTGCCCCAGCTGACACAGACCATGCAGGATCTTTATGACCACGGGTGCCGCATGCTCACCATCGGCCAGTACCTTCAGCCCACCAGAGCCCACCTGGAAGTGAAAAAATACTATCCCCCCGAAGCATTTGACGCCCTGGCACAGACAGCCCGGCAGATCGGATTTTCTAAAGTGGCGGCCGGCCCGTTTGTCAGAAGCTCCTACCAGGCGGAAGATCTGTTCCAGTCACCCGGCACCTCCCTGCAATC
>DATHSR010000353.1:0-7423 GCA_035464035.1 Desulfotignum sp.
CCAAACTGGGCACTACCGGAGAGCAGGCGGTCAAAAGAATGATTCCCCTGGCCACCTACAAAAGTTTTGAAGTGGAAACCGAAGCGGTCATGGAAGTGGTCCAGGGCAATGCCGACGCCACCGTATATGACCTGCCCCTCATTGAGATCATGCAGGCCCAGCACGGAGAGGGCAAAACCTTTGCCCTGACCGACCCCTTTACCTATGAACCGCTGGCAATGGCAGTGAAAAAAGGGGATCCTGATTTTCTGAACTTTTTGAACAACTTCATCCGCCAGTACAGAAATGACGGCAGATGGCAGATGGCCTATGATAAATGGATCAAATCGGATGACTGGATGAAAGATCTCCAGAATTAGCAGCCGCTGTTGAAAAGATATATCCGGAATTTTAAGTGAACATGGGCCGGCAGAAGCATCCTTCTGCCGGCCTGTTTTGTTAAGGTCAGATTTATGAAGCAGAACATATCCAACATTAAGCGGTTGAGCAATCCCAGGGCCTATTTTTTGTCAATATGCGGTTTTTTTGTGATTCTGTTTACGGTCATCGGGTCTCTGTATTATGCGACGGTGGCAGTCGATTACCACTGGCGCTGGTTTCTGGTCCCCAAATATTTCATGTACCAGCCCACCATTACCGTGTATGCCGATGGATTTGGAGAAATCGAAACCATTGCCCCCAACAAAGCCAGGGTTGACATCACGGTCACCACCGATGCCGGGAAAAGAACCTACACGGTCCCGGAAGGGTCTGTTAGCTGGCATGAAGGGGATCTGGTTTCCCCCGGGGATATCATTGCCAGCTATGAGGGGGGCTGGCAGCCAGGCATTCTGGCCAAGGGTCTGTGGGTGACCTTGAAAATTTCATTTCTCTCGACCATTTTCGGAATCATGCTCGGGATTATCGGCGGGGTGGCAAGGGTGTCGGACACCCCGGTGCTCAAATGGTCGGCCATCACCTACGTGGAAATCATCCGCGGGTCGCCGCTGCTGGTACAGATCATGATCTTCTATTTTGTTTTAGGCACCACCATGAACAACATCCTGACCATGAACGGCATTCCCAAGCTGCATCCGGAATGGTACGGGATCATGGCCCTTTCGGTGTTTACCGGGGCCTATGTGGTGGAGATCGTCCGGGCCGGCATCGAATCCATCCATCCGGGCCAGGTGGAGGCGGCAAGATCTTCGGGCATGACCTATTTTCAGTGCATGTTCCATATTATACTTCCCCAGGCCCTGCGGACCATTCTGCCGCCGCTGGCCGGCCAGTTCATCAACCTGATCAAGGACTCCTCCCTGCTGGGCATGATTTCCATCCGGGAGCTGACCAAAGCCACCCGTGAAGGAATCACCACCAGTCTGCAGACGTTTGAACTGTGGATATTGTGCGCCATTCTCTACCTGCTCATGACCTTTACGCTTTCCATGTGTGTCCAGTATCTGGAAAGGAGGACCGCCACCCGATGATCGAAGTCAAACATATCTACAAGACATTTCATGTGCCCCATGAGGTCAAGGCCCTGGTGGATGTTTCCAACACCATCAACGCCGGCGAGGTGGTGGTGGTCATCGGTCCGTCCGGTTCGGGCAAAAGTACGTTCCTGCGATGCCTGAACCGGCTGGAAACCGCCGACCACGGGCAGATTCTGGTGGACGGGGTGGATATTTTCGATCCCAAAACCAATATCAACAAGGTCAGAGCCGAGATGGGCATGGTCTTTCAATCCTTTAACCTGTATCCCCATCTGAGCGTAAAAGGCAATGTGACGCTGTCCCAGAAACTGGTGCGGCACCGTCATAAAAAAGAGCGGGATGAAAAAGCCATGATGCTTTTGGAAAAAGTGGGCATTGCCGACAAGGCCAAAGCATGGCCGTCAAATCTGTCCGGGGGGCAGCAGCAGCGGGTGGCCATTGCCAGGGCCCTGGCGATGGACCCCAAAATCATGCTGTTTGACGAACCCACCTCGGCCCTGGATCCGGAGATGATCGGCGAGGTGCTGGACGTCATGAAAACCCTGGCCAAAGAGGGGATGACCATGGTGTGCGTCACCCATGAAATGGGGTTTGCCAGGGAAGTGGGGGACCGGGTGATTTTCATGGATGAGGGCAGGATCGTTGAGGAAGGCACACCAGAGCATTTTTTCAAAAATCCCACCCATGACCGGACCAAACTGTTTTTAAAACAGATCCTGTAAGCCCTGGACTTAGAGGTTGAAATCCGCTGCCCATCGTGCAAACCGGCGGGCATGGGCCGGGTCGATGGCATGGAGCCCGGCCAAAATGTCAGGAACCGTAAGGACCTGATGCCGTTTCCGTGGCGTTTTGGAAAAAAACTTGTCGGCACAGCAGATGATCTTTTCTTCCAGGGTGACGGGTACCATGTCCCGCCGGGGCAACGGCAGGTTATGGCGCAAAATGGTGTCCAGACAGATGCCGGCCCCGGTGTGGCGTTCGGCCACCCGGCCGAATGCCGGATCCAGGCCCGCCTTGTCCAGAAGCTCCCTGCCCAGGTATCCGTGGCAGATATAAGGGGCTTTCCCTGTGCAGCCGATGTCCGGGGATGTGGTCAGAAAGATGCCGATGTCATGAAGCATGGCGGCAGCTTCAATAAAATCCAGATCCAGGCCGGAGAGACCCAGGTTCCTTGCGATCTCCAGGCTTTTTCGGGCCACCAGCCGGCTGTGGTCCGTCAGAATGGTGTGGACGCCGGATCCCGGGGGGTAAAAGGTGTCAATGACCGCCATCGGATCCATGATCAGGACAACAGCACCCCCTCAATGAGGCGGTCCAGGTCACCGTCCAGGACCCGGTCCACATCCCCGATCTCCTGATCGGTGCGGTGGTCCTTGACCATGCGGTAGGGATGCAGCACATAGGAGCGGATCTGGCTGCCCCAGGCAATCTCATCCTTGCCGTCGTGCAGGGACTGCATTTTCTGGTCCTGTTTCTGTTTTTCCAGCTGGTAAAGGCGTGATTTCAGGACCTTCATGGCGATCTCCTTGTTCCGGTGCTGGGAGGGCTCCTGCTGACACTGGACCACGGTGCCGGTGGGCAGGTGGGTGATGCGCACTGCGGAACTGGTCTTGTTCACATGCTGGCCCCCGGCGCCGGAGGCCCGGAACACATCGATGCGCAGGTCTTTTTCATCAATGTCTATGTGGATTTCGTCCTTGATGTCCGGGTAGACAAACACCGAGGCAAAGGAGGTGTGGCGCTTGCCCCCGGCATTGAACGGAGAGATGCGCACCAGGCGGTGCACCCCGGACTCCACCTTCATGAAGCCGAAGCAGTTTTTGCCGGCCGCCTTGAAGGTGACCCCTTTGATGCCGGCCTCATCCCCGGGCTGCAGGTCGATCAGGGTCAGTTTATACCCTTTTTTGTCGATCCACCGGGTATACATGCGGAACAGCATTTCGGCCCAGTCCTGGGAATCGGTGCCCCCGGCACCGGCATTGATGGATACCAGGGCATCTCTGGCATCATCTTCATGGTTTAAGGTGATGTCCAGAGAAAACTGATTGATTCTTGCGGCAATGCCTTGCAGCTGCCGCGCCACATCTGCTTCGGCCTCCCGGTCCCCTTCTTCATGGGCCATTTCCAGCAGGATCCTGGCGTCTTCGATTTCATTGCACAGGGTTGTGCAGTGGGCAATCAGGTCCGAGAGCGCGGTCTGTTCCTTGAGCATCTGGGTGGCTTTTTCAGGATCATCCCAGAAATCGGGCCGGGCAATGAAATGTTCCAGTTCCCGTAAGCGTCTTTCTTTGACCGGCAGGTCAAAGATACTCCTTGAGTCGGTCGGTTTTGGCGGTCAACGCGGACAGGGTCTGTTTTAAATCAGTGTTCATGGGTGAAGTCTCCTTTTGAAATATGGCAGGGATTTTACCACAAAACCCATGCCCAATGCAATAACGCAGATAACGGCTAAAATATCTCCGTGGCGGGTATAAAAAGAGACCCGGGTGAGGGCCGGCAGGGGGTGGACAATCACGGCATCGGTGAACAGAGCGGTGGTCTGAAATACCTCTCCTGCGGGATCGATGAATCCGGATATGCCGGTATTGGCGGCCCTGGCCACGCTCCGGCGGTTTTCCACGGCCCTGAGAACAGCGATGGAAAAATGCTGGGCCGCCGCCGATGTATGACCGAACCAGGCATCGTTGGTTACGGCGGTCAACAGGTCTGCCCGGTTGTTGACAAACTGCCGGGCGATATCGGGAAACAGGATTTCAAAGCAGATCAATACCCCGGTCTGATGGTCTTTGAATGCCAGGGGGATGAATGCCGGATCTCCCCGGGAAAAATTGCCGGCTTCAGCAGTAAGCTTTTCAATGAAAAACAGCAGGTCCTGAAACGGCACATATTCCCCAAAGGGAACCAAATGGGTTTTATCGTAAAATCCCGTCTGGATGGACAATGGATTGAGCAAAAACACCCGGTTGAAATACCGGACCGGATCCCGGGTGGTGTCAACGGCCGGACTGCCCACAAGAAAATAGGTTTCGGCCTGCCGGACATACTGGTCCACCTGGCTGGAAAGCAAAGGATCGTGGCCGTAGTAAAACGGCAGGGCCGTTTCCGGCCAGATGATCAGATCCGGTTTTGACCGGGCCGCCGCAAGGGACAGGGAACCATATTTTTCAATGGTGGCCTGGCGGAAGGCCATGCTCCACTTCAGGTCCTGGCGGATATTTCCCTGGACAATGGCGATGCGGATCTGTGGCGCCCGGGCCGTTTCTCTGGCCATTGCACCGATCTGGTGCATGCCGTATGCATATGCCCCTGCCAGCGAGACCAGGGTATAGCCCAGGCAGATGACAACCGGGGTACCAGGCGGCCGGCTGTCCCGGCCGGCTGTTGTAAGGCGCCACGCCATTGCCGTCAGGGTGCCGCACAAAACCAGGATAAAAGAGATTCCCAGAACACCGGTGATGTCTGCCATCTGAATAAAGAGGCGGTTGCTGTGCTGGCTGTATCCCAGCACCCCCCAGGGAAAGCCTGTGAACAGATGGGTACGGATCCATTCAAGTGCGGTCCAGATGGCGGCCCCTGCCAGGGGAAACAACACAGGGGGCGGTGCCAGTTTCCTGAGGGCAAAGGCAAACAGGGCCGGGTACAGAGAAAGGTACAGGCACAGCAGCGTCAGCGCAGACACCGACAGTATCCAATGAAGCTCCCCATAGGTGCACAAGGTGGGAACGATCCAGTAGAGCAGGGTGGAAAAATGAACGAATCCTGCGGCAAACCCTGCGGCAAATGCCTGACGGACGGTCATGGAATCAAGGGAAATGATCAGCGGGGCCAGGGCCACAAACCCCAGGTAATAGAGATTGACATCAGGAAAGCTCAGGGTGAGAAAAAGACCGCTGACCAGTGCCGGAAAATAGGGATTCAGGGCGCGCATGAGGTTATATCAGCCCGCCGTTCACCCCGATAATCTGGCCGTTGACATAGGCCGCACCGTCAGAACATAGAAACGAGACCACGGCCGCCACATCTTCAGGCTGCCCCAGGCGGCCGGCCGGGATCTCCTTTTTGATCTTATCCGGGTCCAGCCCGGAAAGCATGTCGGTTTCAATAAAACCGGGGGCCACGGCATTGACGGTGATCCCCCGGCTGCCGATCTCCCTGGCCAGGGCTTTGGTGGCCCCGTTTATCCCGGCCTTGGCGGCGCTGTAGTTGACCTGTCCGGCATTGCCGGTCTGTCCGGCGGCGGAGCTGATATTCACAATCCTGCCGCTGCGCTGCCTGAGCATCTGACGGACCACCGGGCGGGTTACATGGTAAAACCCGTCCAGGTGGGTTTTCAGCACGGTTTCCCAGGCCGGCTGCTTCATCATGGCAAACAGGCGGTCCTCCCGGATGCCGGCATTGTTGACCAGAATATCCAGCCGCCCCTGCTGTGCGATAATCGCCTTGACGGCATCGTCACACTGGCTCTGGCTTGTGACGTCAAACCGGACCAGGGCGGCCCGGCCGTTCCGACAGCGGATATCTGCCAGGGTCTTTTGGGCCCCATTTTCGTCAGACCGGTAATTGACAAAGACAAATATGCCGTTGCCGGCCAGATTCAGGGCAATGGCCCGGCCGATGCCTCTGGATGCGCCGGTGACCAGCGCAGTCTGCGCAAAGGATGTGTTCATGGTTTTTCAATTACCACCCGCCGGGCCGGATTTCAAGCCCCTGTGGCCTGATATTTTTTATTGCGCTTTACAATTTTGGGGGTGGATGCTATTTTTGTCGATGGTCATATGATCATGTGAACACCATCGGCAGGAGTTTTTTTATGGAACAGATAGAAATCCGTTTCGGCAGTGATCTTGAAACATACGATACCGATGAGAAGCCCTTTGAAGAGATGTTTCAATCCGTGAACCCCATGTTCTGTTTTTCAAAACGGATCTGGAAACCCCAGATGGATATTTTTGAAACCCGCAGTCAGATCATTATCCAGGCCGAGATTGCCGGGGTTAAAAAAGAAGATATCGTGATCGAGGTGAGCAACAAGGCCGTCAAGATCTCCGGAAACCGGAGAAGCACCCGGCTTGACCCCGCAGCCACCTACCGCCTGGCTGAAATCCAGTTCGGCCAGTTTGAACGGGTGTTGTACCTTCCCAGTGTAATCGATGTGGAAAAGGTGTCTGCCGTTTTCAACAACGGTTTTCTTCAGTTGACCCTGGGCAAACAGTTTTTGGAAAAAGTCAAACAGGTGCAGGATCTGTCCATGGATTTCATCTAGCTGTCCAGTCCATATACAAAGGCACACCAATGGATGATATCAGAAGACCGCCCGCCGCAGCCATCTCAACCAACGACATTCCCGGTAAGATCCCTATTCTTCCCATTGTGGATACCAATCTGTTTCCCAAGATGGTGCTGCCCCTGGTACTGATCCAGAAAGAAGCCATTGACCTCATAGATGAAGCCATGGCCGGCTCCCGGATGCTCGGGCTTCTTTTGTCCCGGCGGTCTGATCTGGACTCAAGGCACACGGCGGACGATCTGTTTCGCGTCGGCACAGTGGCCATGATTCTGAAAATGTCCAAAATGGCGGATGAAAAAGCCCAGCTGCTGATCCAGGGGTTGAACCGGTTCAAGGTGACCCGGTTTCTGCAGGGAAAACCCTATCTTCAGGCAGAGATCGAGGTAATCACCTGCAAAAATGCCGACCGGAGCATGGAAAACCGGGCGCTCATGGCCAATATCGCAGAGCAGTATGAAAAAATCGTCAATCTGTCCCCCGGGCTGCCGGCTGAAATGGCCCACATGATCAAATCCCTGCAGGAACCCGATGTATTGGCGGACATGGTGGCATCCACCATTAACGCCCCGGTCAAAGAAAAGCAGAAAGTGCTGGAACTGATCAATATGAACCAGCGGCTGAAAAAAGTCACCCGCCTGGTCAATGACCAGCTGGAAATTCT
>DATHSR010000354.1:0-7038 GCA_035464035.1 Desulfotignum sp.
CCTGGGTGGTCAACGTGGTTCAGGAAGCAGTTCCCGGCATGCCGTTGCTGCTGGACACCTCCAACATCGATGCCATCGAGGCCGGGCTCAAGGTGTGCAAGCCGGCCAGCGCCCCCCACATTATCAACTCCATCATGGCCAGACCGGAGCGGTATGAAAAAATGGTCCCCCTGGCAGCCCAGTATGATGCGGACTTTGTGGCCCTGATGTGGGGCCCTGAAGGCCTGCCCAGGGATGAAAACGAGCGGGCCGCCCTGGCGGTCGAGCTGCTATATTTTGCCAATGAAGCCGGAATTCCCAATGAAAAAATCTGGGTGGACGGCATTGTCACGCCGGTGAACATCCAGCAGCAGCAGCTCATGAGCCTGCTCAACTTCCAGATGATGATCGAAGAGATCGCACCGGGCGCCAAATCCACCTGCGGGCTGTCCAACATTTCCAACGGGCCCCCGGAACATCTGCGGCCCATCCTCAACCAGACCTACATGGTCATGCTGTGGAAATACGGCATGAGAGCGGTGATTGCCGATCCCCTGGACAAACAGCTCACCGCCATTGCCAAGGGCCAGCGCCAGGATGTCGTGGACCTGATCTGGGGCATGATGGACGGCAACGTGCCGGAAATCGCCGGTCTGGACAAGGAAATGGCCGACTATGTCAAGACCTACAAGGTGATCATGGGAGAAACCCTGTATTCAGACTCATGGCTTGAGATATAACCCCGACCCTGTCTGTTTCCTTTTAAAGGCCCCTGCACGGCACCGTTCAGGGGCCTTTACCATTTCTGACCGGTTGAGTTTTACCAGGCCACTGCCTAGGGGCGGTTTTTTTGATACAACGCTTATGAACCCTGATACTTTCAATCAATGGCTGGCATCCATCCCTGACGGCACGGAAGCCCTTCTCACCTTACTGCGCATCAAACCCACACCGCTGGTGTCCCTTGATGATCATCTCCACGTGTATGCCTTTGCAAACACCACGGTCTGGATGGAATATGAAGGGATTCAGAGCGACATTTTCGATCATGTCCTGGCCGTGATTCCGCAGTTCGGCCTGCGCCTTCATCAGACCCCTGCCGGCCATGATATCCGGGAGGCAGTCAAAGACCTGGCCCGGGTTTCGGACCGGCCCACCCCGGCGGCCGGATCATGACCGGCACGGGCAGGATAATCTCAGAGGCACCCTTTATTTTGTCCCATCCGCTCTTATAATTATGGTATTGAACACATTAACAACGGATACCCCACTATGAAAGATACAAACACAACGGACCGCTGGTACTATGTGATTGTCCAGAACCCCGGCACGTCATCGGAACAGGTGCTCGGGTTCATGGATGACACCACCCAGAAAAAATTTCTGCCGGCTTTCAAGACCAAACAGGATGCCCATTCCTGTTTTCAGGTGCTGCCCAAGGACCTGTTCAAAGAAACATATGACATCCATGCCGTGATCGAAGAAGATCTGCTGAATACTGCCCAAAAGGGCGGCCACCAGGTATTTCTGCTGGATGAAACCGGGCGTATTCTCAAACCGATGAATTGAAACCAAACAGAACAGGAGTACTCCATTCATGAGCTTAAAACTGGCATTCGGCGGCAAAGGCGGGGTGGGCAAAACCACCATCACCGCACTGATTGCCCGGACCATTGCCGCCCTTGATCAAAACCGGTCCGTTATCGCCATCGACGCAGACCCGGTGGCCAACCTGGCTGCCGCCTTAGGCATCGATGAAACAAAACCCATCACCCCGGTGGCCCAGCTGTCGGATCTTATTGCGGAACGCACCGGTGCCAAGCCCGGCACCATGGGGGGATTTTTCACCCTCAACCCCAAGGTGGATGATATACCGGACCGGTTTTCTTTGGAAAAGGACGGGGTCAAACTCCTGGTCATGGGCACGGTGCAGCAGGGAGGCTCCGGCTGCATCTGCCCGGAAAGCACCATTTTAAAAGCATTGATGAACCACCTGGTGCTGGCCCGGAACGAGGTGGTGGTCATGGACATGGAAGCCGGTGTGGAACATCTGGGACGCGCCACTTCCGGATCCGTGGACGCCCTGGTGGTGGTGGTGAACCCGGGCCGCCGCAGCCGGGTGGCGGCAGACAGGATCCGGAAGCTGGGACAGGATATCGGCATCAAAAACATCCTGGTGCTGGGCAACCGGGTGACCTCCGAAGAAGACAAAGCCCTGATCAAAGAATCCATGCCCGATTACCAGATCCTGGGATTCATTCCTGAAATGGACGCAGTGATCCAGGCGGACCGGGACGGCACCCGCCCCTTTGACAATCCCGCCAATATTCCGGAAGAAGTGAAGGCCGTCACCCGGAAACTGATGGCGCTGGATGTCAAAAAACAGCGGCTTTAGTATTTCTGACCCGGTCGGTCAAACGGGTTCTTACTTCGGGGCCGCAAGTGTTACAGCAGCTTCGGGTTCAGTCCGGTCTATGCCCTGAGCGCGGCACTGGTGGTGTCCAGCATCCGGTTGGCATAGGCCCACTCATTGTCGAACCAGGCCTGGATCTTCACCAGGCGCCGGCCGGATACCCGTGTCTGTAACAGATCTATCACCGCCGATCTGGGATCATGGTTGAAATCACAGGACACCAGCTGTTCGTCACTCACCCCGAGGATCCCGGACAGCGCGTTTTCAGATGCCTGGATGAGCAGGTCATTGACCTGCCTTGCATCTGTTTCGGTGTTCACCACCACCGTGATATCCATGATGGACACATTCACGGTGGGCACCCGGATGGCCAGGGTTTCAAACCGGCCCGCCATTTTCGGCAGAATCCGGGCAATGCCTCTGTTCAGGGAAGTGGACACCGGGATGATGGACTGTAATGCGGACCGGGTTTTCCGCAAATCCTTGTTATACGCGTCGATCACCGGCTGATCATGCATGGCTGAATGAATGGTGGTGGTCACACCGCTCTCGATGCCCAGGCGGGTGTCCAGCACATGCAGGATGGGAATCAGGCAGTTGGTGGTGCAGGAGGCATTGGAGATCACGGTGTGTTCTTTTTTCAGGGTATGGTGATTCACCCCGAACACAATGGTGGCATCCATTTCATCTTTTGCCGGATGGGAATAGATCACTTTTTTTGCGCCGGACAGCAGATGCAGCGCTGCGGATTCCCGGTCATTGTACACCCCGGTGCAGTCCAGCACCACATCGACGTCAAGGTCCTTCCAGGGCAGGTTGACAATGTTTTTTTCCTGGAACAGGTGAATGAGATCGGTGCCGATCCGCATGCCCAGGGCCGCTTTTTCAACAGGCAGAGGAAACCGGCCATGGGTGGAATCATGCCGGGTCAGATGAAACAGGGTTTCGGCACAGCCCACCTCATTGATGGCTGCCAGATTCAGCAGCCGGCTGAACCGCTCTGATTCATAAAGGGCCCGGACCACACACCGGCCGATGCGGCCGTACCCGTTGATGGCGATCGTATGTGTCATGTCAATATTTCCAGCCTGGCAAACGATTTTTCATATCACCGAATGATCCTATATCATACCAGACCGGACAAGTTAAGCAAAATACCGGGTTTCCTTCATTTTCCCGATCAAAAGTCCGGCCGGGACAGTTTCCTTATCCCTGCCCCGGCGGCAACCCCATTGATCATTGATCGGATGGACTGTCTGTTTCATTTAACCGGCGCTGGATGGCAGCCAGTTCAGTTTCCAGCCACCGGGCCCGCTGCCTGAGGTGATCTTTGATTTCAAATTCCTCTGTCTGCAGCGGCAGCCCGGCGGATCTGCCGAACCCTCTGCCCCCGAAACCCGGCCGGCACCCTCTTCTGCCGCGTCCCCGGCCCAATCCCTGGACCCCGCTGCCGGCATAAGGCGCCGCATATCCTGCCGCATTGGCACAATACCCCCTTCCGCCGCCGGTCATGGGTCCTTGATTGTCGGGTCCTCTTCTGTTGAATCCTGGCATGATCATTCCTCCTTTGCGTCTGTATGATCAGTGGGTCTGCCGGGTCCGCAACCGCTGCACCGGCCGCCGCCCCTCCGGCGGCGCCGGCGGTTCCGGCCGGATCTGTCTTCGTCGACCCGGTAACATCCGCCCGACACTGTCAGGCGCGATCCCTCCACCACCGTTTTGGCCAGCTTGAACCGCCCGGCCCGCAGCACCCGTCCCACGGTCTGCCGGGAGACATTCATGATTTCTGCGGCCCGGGACTGGTCCAGGCCGTCATAATCCACAAGTCTCACCGCCTCGAACTCTTCCAGGGAAAGGATCACCTCTCCGGCCGGATCGATTCCCTCGGGAGAAAATTCAGTGATCCGGGGAACCGCATCGATATATCTGGGTTTCTTGGGTCGTGGCATGGACAGCTCCTGTTCTGATCATTTGATCAAAATATTATCATTTACAGATACAGTGTCAAGAAAAATATTGATCATTTGATCACTATTTTTCAGATTCAGGCGCCGGTTTCAAGAAGATCGTCGTACTGATGGATCCTCTGTTCCCATGAAAACTGCCGGACATGGTCGGACAGCGCTCGTCTGAGAGGCAGACAGGCCCGGGGATTCAGCAGATGGTATGCCAGCTTTTCCAGCAACTGGTCATCGGACCGGTACAAAATAGGATCATGATACGTTTCCGGTATGATCTCCGGGTAGGAAAGTCTTTGGGGCAGGAGCGGAAAACAGCCGAACCGCACCGCTTCCACCACCGAGATGCCGAAATTCTCCTGGATGGCCGTGGACACCACCACGCTGCCTTTGGCCAGCCAGGCGTGATAGTCTTTCCGGGACGGTTCATATCCGAACACCCTGATTTCATCGGCAAAATCCTGCCGGGCACAATCAAACACCGCCGGATACAGGTCATGGCGCTCTCCCAGTACCGCCAGGGAAAACCGGACCTTTCTTTTCTTCAGCCGGCCCAGGACCCTGAAAAACCGTTCCGGCTGCTTGTCGTAATCCCACCGGTGGTTCCAGACAATCAGGGGCGGGGTTGACGGACAGGGATCCAGGCAAACCGGGCCGCCCGGAAACCGGCATCCGGGATAGACCACCCGGGATTTTTTTTGGATCTGGTCCACGATCCCTGCGGGCCGGGGGGCGGGTATCTGCCGGATCAGGTGCCGGGCTTGTTTGAGAAACGCGTTCAAATGGAAAAAGGAGTTGAACAGCACCTGGTCGGCAGCCAGGGCCGAAGTGATGTTGATAAATCCCAGGTCCACGTCCGGCCGCCGCTGCCTGGCCCGGTCAGACAAAGGATAGGACAGCTGGTTTTCATGAAAATACAGGGTCAGCGGCGGCCGGTCCGGTCCGGCCATGGCGGCAAAATCCGCCACATTCATCATGTCTGTGACAACCACCCGGTCATAGATATCCAGGCGGTTGATTTTCTGCAGAAAAGTCAGACAAGCGGTGCGCATCCGCCATTTCCAGTAAACCGGGGGCAGGGTCAGTAGGGTCACCGCATGGCGGGAATGTTCGGCAAAGCCCGTGGCAAAATCCCGGTGGGAGCCGCCGAAAAAGGGTTCCAGAAACAAAATTTTCACTGTGATCCGCCTTTGTGTCTGTGGGTCGTCCAGGTCCTGTATTACCTGTTTTGCCGGGACGGGTCAACACCTTCATCCGGGATCATCGAAAAAATCATTGCCAGGTAACCTTGGAAAATTATATTATAACTATTTGGTTTTACAGAAGGCGAACCGCCTTGAATGGGGCGCCATGGATTAACGAGAAAAACAGGTCAGGGGTTTCTTTTGCTTCAGTTGAAAGATCCGTTTGTGATCACCCATCCGGAAACCGGCTATCAGTCCGATGATCTTTCCATTTCCCTGAATGTCCGGGGAAACACTGCGTATGACAAGTTCAGTTATCCGGTGAAATACGGCATTTTTTCCCGCCTGGAAACCCGGGAGGTGATTCTGGAGTTCAACTTGAACCATGAGATCCGGCATGCCAGGTCCAGGACCCGGCAGTGGCTCCATCCGTCGGAATGGCTCAAGCGGACCGTGGGCAATGACTGGATCTACTATTCCAGCGGCGGATATGCCGGTGTGTATGAGGCCATCGGCGAATATTACCTGCCCAACTTCACCTACCCCACCAACTCGCTGCTGGGCGGCCGGCCCTTTGAAGAACCTGAAGTGGCGAAAATCTGCCGGCACTGGCCCGAACTGCTGGCGGCGTTGCCGGACGGCATGCCCGGCATGCCCCCCGGGATCTCAGACTGGCTCGGACAGGTCAAGCAGATCCGGAAACCGGACCTGGAAAACAGAGCCCGGTCCCTGTTTGAGATCTGCGGCGCCAGAACCTCGGTACTGCCGCCGGATGCCAGGCATTCAGACTACAATGTGATCCCGTTGACCATTGCCGACGGATGCCTGTACAAATGCCGGTTCTGCCAGGTGAAAAACAAAAAACCGTTCACCCCCCGCACCCCGGATGATATCCGGCACCAGATAGAGGCCCTGGCCCGCCTCTACGGCAGCGACCTGGTGAATTACAACGCCCTTTTCCTGGGTGAGCATGACGCCTTGAACGCACCGGCGGATCTGATCGTGTCTGCGGCAAGGGAAAGTTATGACCGGTTCGGATTTGCACACAGCGTCATGACCCAGCCCCGGCTGTACCTTTTCGGCAGCGTGGATTCCCTGCTCGATGCTGACCCGCACCTGTTTGAATCCCTGAATGCACTTCCCTTTGACACCTTCATCAATATCGGCCTGGAATCCTTTGATCCGGCCACCCTGGAAAACCTGGGCAAACCCGTCACCGCCCGGAAGGTAAGCCAGGCGTTCGACAAAATGCAGTCCATCAACCAGGCCTTTGACCACATAGAGGTGACCGGCAATTTCGTCATGGATGACCAGCTGCCCGGAGACCACATCCAGGCGGTACTGGACCTGGTCCGGCACCGCATCACCCGCCCGGTGCCCAAGGGATGCATCTACCTGTCCCCCCTGGCCTTTGCCAGACCCTCCCGGGAAGTGCTCTATGATTTCTACCGCCTGAAGACCGTCAGCCGCCTGCCCATGTTTCTGTATATCATTCAGCGGCTGT
>DATHSR010000355.1:0-7703 GCA_035464035.1 Desulfotignum sp.
GGGTTGTGGAAGCAGCCGGAAAAGCCGGAGCCACCGTGCCGGTGGTGGTGCGGATGGAAGGCACCAATGTGGAAGAGGGCCGGCGGATCCTGTCGGAGAGCAAACTGAATCTCACCAGCGCATCAGACCTGTCTGATGCGGCCCAGAAAATCGCAGCAGCGGTGAATTAAAGGAGAGTGTGGTTGTGAGCATATTTGTAGACAAGGACACAAAGGTGCTGGTCCAGGGTATTACCGGCAATGAGGGCAGTTTCCATACCCGGCAGTGCCTGGCCTACGGCACAAAGGTGGTGGCCGGGGTCACCCCGGGCAAGGGGGGACAGAAACTGGATGACATACCGGTGTTCAACACCGTGGCCCAGGCAGTGGCAGATACCGGTGCGGAGGCCTCCTTGATTTTCGTGCCGCCGGCATTCGGGGCCGATGCCATTCTGGAGGCGGCGGATGCCGGCGTGTCTCTGATTGTGGCCATTACCGAAGGGATTCCCATTCTGGAAATGGTCAAGGTGAAAAATTTTCTGGCCAGAAAACAGTGCCGGCTGATCGGCCCCAACTGTCCGGGCATCATCACGCCCGGCGAATGTAAAATCGGTATCATGCCCGGCATGATCCATGCCAAAGGGCATATCGGCGTCGTGTCCCGGTCCGGCACCCTCACCTATGAGGTGGTGGATCAGCTCACCAAAGCCGGGCTGGGCCAGTCCACCTGCATCGGTATCGGCGGTGACCCGGTGAACGGCACCAATTTCATCGATGTGCTGGCCGCTTTTGAGGCGGACCCGGACACCCACGCCATGGTAATGGTCGGAGAGATCGGGGGCAGTGCGGAAGAGGAGGCGGCCGCCTATATCAAGGCCCATGTTACCAAGCCGGTGGTGGGATTCATCGCGGGCCTGACCGCCCCGCCCGGCCGGCGCATGGGACATGCCGGGGCCATCATCTCCGGGTCCAGCGGCACCGCCGAAGCCAAGGTCACAGCGTTCAGGGAAAACGGCATCCATGTGTGTGAAAACTTGGGTCATATCGGCCGGATCTGCAAACAGATATTTTAGCTGACCGTTGTTGTCGGCCTGACCATAAAAGGAGGTTACCATTGGAAAGTTATATCATCGAGGAAAACAAACCGGTAAGCAGCCGGCTGCCGGCCCGGCTGGATCTGGCCCAGAGCGGCACCGGGCTGATCCTGGGGCTGTTCATGTGGGTGCACATGCTGCTGGTGGGCAGCATTATCCTGGGCAAGGAGGCATTCAATTTTGTGGCCAAAACCATGGAACTGGCGTTTCTGTCAGACACCGGACACGGGTATCCCATTGCCGTGTTCTTTGCCGTGTCCGGGGTGTTCACCCTGTTCATTATTCACGCCCTGTTAGGGATGCGAAAGTTTCCCATCTCCTGGCGCCAGCACCGGATCATGCGGGACCAGATGGTGATGATGAATCATACGGACACCAATCTGTGGTATGTCCAGGCGGTGACCGGATTCATCATGTTCTTTGCCGGATCGGTGCACCTGTATACCATGCTGGTGAACCCGGGCAGCATCGATCCGTTTCTGTCCGCCCACCGGGTGGTGTCCGGCAATTTCTGGCTGCTGTACCTGATCCTGCTGATCTGCGTGGAACTTCACGCCGGCATCGGGCTGTACCGGCTGTGCATGAAATGGGGCTGGTTCGGCGGGAAAGACCCCAGGCAATCCCGTAAAAATCTTAAAAAATGGAAAAACCGGCTGACCATCTTCTTTCTGACCATCGGGTTTCTGGCCCTGGCCATGTTCATCGTCATCGGCATCCAGCAGCGGGGAAATGCCGCTCAACCCTATCCGGGCAAAGCCTATCAGAAATCCCATGCAGCGCCGGCTGCCGAACCGGCCGCAGAAAAAGCATCCGAACCGGAAAAAGCGGCCCTTCAGTCAGAAGCGGCAGCAGAACCGGAACCTTCTGCCCATGAGGCAGAACCGGAGCAACCGGCGGCACCGGCAGACACGCCGGCTGAAACGGATGGGGGGGCGTTGCCGGCAGAACACACCGGTGCTGAAACCGGTCACACGCCGGAAGGCGCAACAGATGCGGGTGCCCATACCCCTGCCTTGCCTGCCACAGAAACCCATTAAGACATAAGGATATTTCAATGAAAGTTATATATACGGATTCACTTGTCATCGGCGGCGGCCTGGCAGGGCTCAGGGTTGCCATCGCCTCCATGCAGCGGGGGTATGACACCCTTGTTCTCTCACTGATCCCTGCCAAGCGGTCCCACTCCGCAGCGGCCCAGGGCGGCATGCAGGCCAGTCTGGGGGCCTGTATCAAGGGGGAGGGGGATGATGAAGATGTCCACTTTGCCGACACGGTCAAAGGAAGTGACTGGGGATGCGACCAGGATGTGGCAAGGATGTTCGTCAACACCGCCCCCAAGGCGATCCGCCAGCTGGCGGCCTGGGGGGTTCCCTGGTCCCGGGTCAGGGGCGGGGACCGGGAGGTGATCATCAACGGCGAAAAGGTCACCATCACGGAAAAGCATGAGGCCCACGGCCTGATCACCTCCAGAGACTTCGGGGGCACCAAGAAATGGCGCACCTGCTTCACTTCGGACGGCACCGGTCATACCATGCTGTACGCCATGGACAACAAGGCCATCCAGCTGGGGATCCCGGTGCATGAAAGAAAAGAGGCCTTGGCACTGATCCATGAGGACGGGATCTGCTACGGCGCCATCGTCCGGGACCTGATCACCGGCGAACTGACTGCCTATGTGGCCAAGGCCACCACCATCGCCACCGGCGGATACGGCCGGCTCTATTCGGTGACCACCAATGCCGTGATTTCAGAGGGGATCGGTACGGCCATCGCCCTGGAAACCGGGGTGGCGGCCCTGGGAAACATGGAAGCGGTGCAGTTTCACCCCACCGCCATCGTGCCGGTGGGTATTCTCACCACCGAAGGGTGCAGAGGCGACGGCGGGCTGCTGCTGGACAGGGACGGGTACCGGTTCATGCCCGATTACGAACCGGACAAAAAAGAGCTGGCATCCCGGGACGTGGTGTCCCGGCGCATGACCGAGCACATGAGAAAAGGCAAGGGCGTCCCCTCTCCCTATGGGGATCACCTGTGGCTGGACATCACCCTTCTGGGCAGAAAACATATCGAGAAAAATCTGCGGGAAGTCAAGGAGATCTGTGAATACTTTCTGGGCATCGACCCGGTCAAGGAGTATATCCCGGTGCGGCCCACCCAGCACTATTCCATGGGCGGGGTGAGAACCAGTGCCACCGGCGAGAGTCCCACCCTCAAAGGGCTGTTTTCCGCCGGCGAAGCCGCGTGCTGGGACATGCACGGGTTCAACCGCTTAGGCGGCAATTCCGTGGCCGAGACCGTGGTGGCGGGCATGATCGTGGGAGAATTTGTGGCCGACTACTGCGGGGCCAACCCCCTGAAGGTGTCCACCGCCACCATCGAGCATTTCCTCAAAAAAGAGGAAAAAAAGATCACGGATCTGCTGGTGAGAGATTACGGGGAAAATCCGTTCGAACTCAAGGCCCAGATGCAGCAGATCATGATGGACAAGGTGGGCATTTTCAGAAACGGGCCGGATCTGGAACAGGCGGTGGAGGAACTGACCGTGCTCACCCAGCGGGCCAGAAACATCGCCCTGCGCAACCGGATATCTTCGTCCAACCCGGAGCTGGTGGAAGCGATCCGGGTGCCCAAGATGATCAAGCTGGCCCAGTGCGTGGCCTATGGGGCCCTGTTGAGAACCGAAAGCCGGGGGGCCCATGCCAGAGAAGACTATCCGGAAAGAAACGACCGGGACTGGCTCAAGCGAACCCTGACCACCTGGCCGGATGAGCGCGGGGACATGCCCGAGGTCTCCTACGAAGACCTGGATGTCATGAAGATGGAGATGCCGCCCGGTTCCCGGGGATACGGCGTGGACAACACCATTCATCATCCGGACACCGAAAAACGGATGGATGAAATCGAAGAGATCAGGAAAGCCCATCCGGGTGCGGACCGGTTTGAACTTCAGCAGCTGCTGAATCCCACACCCATTCCGGAAAAATTCAAAGGTAAAAACGAGCGTATCGGCAGGGGGTACAAATAATGAACGATCAGGCACGAGTGTTGAAGTTCCAGATATTCCGCTACAACCCGCAGAAAAAGGGGGACAAGCCCCGGATGGTGACCTATGAGGTGACCGAGGCGCCGGGCATGACCATTTTTATCGCATTGAACGAGATCCGGGAAACCCAGGACCCGTCGCTGCAGTTTGATTTCGTGTGCCGGGCCGGCATCTGCGGGTCCTGCGCCATGGTGATCAACGGCCGGCCGGACCTGGCCTGCCGGACCCTGACCGCCAAGTTTCCCGACGGGGAGATCAAGCTGCTGCCGTTGCCCGGATTTGAACTCATCGGAGACCTGTCCGTGAACACGGGCAAATTTATGCGGGCCATGAGCGAGCGGGTGGAATCCTGGATTCACGACAAGGAAGCGGACAAAGTCAATTATGATGAACTGGAAGAACGCATGGACCCGGATGTGGCCGAACAGATCTATGAGCTGGAGCGGTGCGTGGAATGCGGGGCCTGCGTGTCCGCCTGCGCCACCAAACGGATGCGGCCTGATTTTCTATCGGCCGTGGGCTTCATGCGCCTGGCCCGGTTTGCCCTGGATCCCAGGGACAAGCGGACAAATGAGGAGTTCTACGAGATCATGGGCAATGACGACGGGGTGTTCGGGTGCATGACCCTTCTGGGGTGTGAGGACTACTGTCCCAAGGACCTGCCCCACCAGACCCAGATCGCCTACCTGAGACGCAAAATGGCCCTGATCCGATAACTGCACAGTGAATCTGCCGTGGCCGGCATCATCGCCATGGTGAGGAAAGATTAAGGTGACACATGACTGAATTCACGTATGATGCCCTGTTCCCCCTGGGTGAGGACACCACGGAATACCGCCTGCTGACCCGGGAGTTTGTCCGGGTCAGGGAGTTTGAGGGCAGCGAGGTACTCCTGGTGGAACCCCAGGCCCTGACGCTTTTGGCGGAAGCTGCATTCAAGGATGTGGCGCATCTTTACCGGACACAGCACCTGGCACAGCTGCGAGATGTGATTCACGATCCTGAAAGTTCTGACAATGACCGGTATGTGGCCCTGGAGCTGCTGAAAAATGCAGCCATTGCCGCTCAAAAAGTGTATCCCATGTGCCAGGATACCGGTACGGCCATTATCATGGGAAAAAAAGGCCAGCAGGTGTGGACCTGGTCGGAGGATGAAAAAGAGTTGTCCAAGGGCGTTTTTTCCGCCTATACCAGAAATTATCTGCGCTATTCCCAGAATGCGCCGCTGACCATGTACAAAGAAGTCAACACGAAAACCAACCTGCCGGCCCAGGTGGATATCGCCGCAGTCCAGGGGGAGGAATACCGGTTTCTGTTCATGGCCAAGGGCGGCGGGTCCGCCAACAAGACCGCCCTGTTCCAGATGACCAAGGCGGTGCTCAATTCCGAAAAAACCCTGCTGGATTTCATGACCGAAAAGATGAAAGCCCTGGGAACGGCCGCCTGCCCGCCCTATCACATCGCGTTCGTCATCGGCGGCACTTCGGCGGAAACCAACCTCAAGGCGGTGAAGCTGGCATCGGCCCGGTATCTGGATGCACTGCCCACCCAAGGCAGTGACACCGGGCACGCGTTCCGGGATGTCGATCTGGAGGAAAAAGTGCTGGAACGGGCAAGGAACCTGGGCCTGGGGGCCCAGTTCGGCGGGAAACATTTTGCCCTGGATGTCCGGGTCATCCGCATGCCCCGGCACGGGGCATCGTGTCCCGTCGGCATCGGCGTATCCTGTTCCGCAGACCGCCAGATCAAGGGAAAGATCACCCGGGACGGCATCTTCCTGGAACAGCTCGAGGAGAATCCGGCCCGGTTCCTGCCGGCCCAGGAACCGGAAATGAAACCTGCCGTGGCCGTGGATCTGAACCGGCCCATGACCGAGATTCTGGCCCAGCTGTCCCAATATCCGGTGGCCACCCGCCTGTCTCTGACCGGAAAGATCATCGTGGCCAGAGATATCGCCCATGCCAAGTTCATGGAGCGGTACGAAAAAGGCGAGGGTCTGCCCGAATATATCAAGAACCACATCATCTATTACGCCGGTCCGGCCAAAACCCCGGAAGGCGAGGCCTCCGGCGCCTTTGGCCCCACCACGGCCGGCCGCATGGATCCCTATGTGCCCGTGTTCCAGAAAGAGGGCGCATCCATGATCATGCTGGCCAAGGGCAACAGAAGTCAGCAGGTGACCGACAGCTGCAATCAGTACGGCGGGTTCTACCTGGGATCTCCCGGCGGCCCTGCAGCAAGGCTGGGCAAGGATTTCATCAAGAAAGTGGAACTTCTGGAATACGAGGAGCTGGGCATGGAAGCGGTGTACATGATCACGGTGGAAAATTTCCCCGCCTTTATCATCGTGGATGACAAAGGCAATGATTTTTACGCCGGCCTGCTGTAGTTTCCGGGTATGATCAGAAAACACTGGTTCTTTATCGGCATGGCCCTGATGGCCGCCGTCGCGTTTGTTCTGCCGGAAACAGGAACCGTCATCAAGCACTACAATGTCCTGAATATTGGGATTTTTCTGGCGTTCCTGCTCACCGGGCTGACCCTGGAAACATCCAGCGTGCTCAAGCAGCTCAGGGATGTCAAGGTGCTGGCGGCGGCCCTGGTCTCCTCGCTGATTTTTTTTCCGGCCGCTGCGTTTTATGCGGCCCGGTTTTTCCTGGGCGCCTGGCCGGATTTTGTGATGGGCGCCCTGATCATCGGGGTGGCCCCGGTCACGGTGGCCTCGGGCACGGTGATGACCGCCATGGCCGGGGGCAATGTGCCTTTGAGCCTGTTCATCTGCGTGCTGGGCAATTTTGCCGCCATCCTCACCATCCCGTTCATGCTCAACCTGATCCTGGCTATGGACAATGCCGCCATCGATCTGCCGGTCCTGCAGATGCTGACCGGGCTGACCCTCAAGGTGCTGCTGCCCACCCTGATCGGCCAGGCGCTGCGGCCCCGGGTCAGACACCGGCTGCCGGCCCACCGGGCAAAGATCTCCATTTTCAACCAGTGCATCGTGCTGCTGATCATCCTCAATGCCGTTGCCAGCTCCGCCGGCAGCATCCTGGATGTGGGGCCGGTGCTGTTTCTGGTGCTGGCCTTCATGGTCGGCCTGCACGTGTTCATGCTGGTCTTCAACCGGTACCTGGCAAAAATCATCGGCCTGGATCTGCCGTCCGTCGCCGCGTTCACCATCCACACCTCCCAGAAGACCCTGACTGTCTCCTACCTGGTGTGGGCCGGATATTTCGCTGCCGCCTATCCCATGGCCCTGATCCCGGCCATTGCCTATCACCTGACCCAGATGATCATGGATACGTTTGTGGCCCACCGGTTCGGCAGGCTGATCCGCTTTTAGCCTGGTTGAGCTGGAAGCGCATGAACCTCACTCACCGTCAGGCATTCTTTAGGTGGCCGGCTTGATATTGGCAAGTTATAACGCTCTGCTTGGCCGGCCGGGTAAACTATGAGACTGATGCAAATGGAAAGTTCAAGGATGATACCGCAAAAGCCGAAAATGGCGTCGGTTTCCCAGTCCGAGTCTATGCTGTGGTTGGGCGATTTTGCCGGCCCTGAAGCCACTTTTTGAGAGAAGTCTGACTT
>DATHSR010000356.1:0-4148 GCA_035464035.1 Desulfotignum sp.
GTCGATCTCGATTTTCAACCCTTTCCTCAAATCAGATGCTAAATACATGGATTTCTCCTGTTGTTTATTTTTTTGTTGGTAGCGCATGTAAATGAATGGATTAATAAACCATAATTGGGGCATATTGGCAAGATCCTGGACAAAAACATCTTGCAATTTCAAGCTATTTATAGGAAATATTATAGTTTAAAAAATTTTTATCACAGGAAGATATGCCATGATTGTCGTCATCGACTTCGGATCTCAGTTCAACCAGCTGATTGCCAGGCGGGTCCGGGAAAACAACGTCTACTGTCAGGTGGAACCCGCTGATATCCCCATTGCCCGGATCAAAGACCTCCACCCCAAAGGGATTATCCTTTCAGGCGGCCCGTCCAGCATCTATGAAGAAAACAGCCCTTCCATCGACAAATCCCTGTTTGACCTGGGAATCCCGGTACTGGGGATCTGTTACGGCATGCATTACATGATTCATGCACTGGGAGGAGATATCCGGCGGGCAAAGAAAAGAGAATACGGTTTTGCCAGACTGCAGATCAAGGCGGAGTCGCCACTGTTCAGTCAGATGCCGTCCGAGTTCCAGTGCTGGATGAGCCACGGGGATTCCGCCGGCGTCCTGCCCGAGGGGTTTGAAGTGACCGCATCAACGGAAAACACCGCCATTGCCGCGGTTGCGCATCACCAGAAACAGTTTTACGGCCTTCAGTTTCATCCGGAAGTGGAACACTCCATCAACGGATCTTTGATGATCAAACATTTTTTATTCGATATCTGCGGATGTGAAAAAAACTGGACCATGGCCTCTTTTTCAGACGGCGCCATTGCCCAGATAAAAGAAGCGGTGGGAGACAAGAAAGTGATCATGGGGCTATCGGGCGGCGTGGATTCGTCGGTGGCCGCCACCCTGATCCACAGGGCCATCGGCAAAAACCTGTCTTGCATCTTTGTGGATAACGGGCTGCTGCGCCACAATGAAAAGGCACAGCTTGAAAAACGCCTTGTGGCAAACCTGGACATGAATATCCAGTTTGTGGACGCCAGCCAGACCTTTCTGGAGGCCCTCAAAGGGGTCACTGATCCGGAAACCAAACGCAAGATTATCGGCAATCTGTTTATTCAGGTGTTTGAAGACCAGGCAAAGAAAATCCCCGGGGCCGCTTTTCTCGGGCAGGGCACCCTGTATCCGGATATCATCGAATCCAAATCCGCTTTTGGCGGCCCCACCTCCATCATCAAATCCCACCACAATGTCGGGGGACTTCCCGAAAAAATGAACCTCCGGTTGATTGAGCCCTTGCAGCTGCTGTTCAAGGACGAAGTCCGGAAACTGGGGCTGACCCTGGGGATCCATGAAGACCTGATATGGCGGCAGCCTTTTCCGGGCCCCGGGCTGGCCATCCGGATCATGGGGGAGATTACTCCCGGCCGTCTGGATATCCTGCGGCAAACCGATGCCATATTACTGGAAGAGATCCGCCATGCCGGTCTTTACCGGAAACTGTGGCAGTCGTTTGCCGTTCTTTTGCCCATCAAAAGCGTGGGGGTCATGGGGGACAAACGAACCTTTGCCAATTGCGTGGCCATCCGGGCCGTCACCAGCAACGATGCCATGACCGCAGACTGGGCGAAACTGCCCCATGAACTTCTGGGTAAAATTTCCAACCGGATCATCAATGAGGTGGAGGATATCAACCGGGTGGTCTATGACATCACCTCAAAGCCGCCGGGTACAATTGAATGGGAATAGCCCGGATATGATTCAAACACTTAGGGAATAAGGGGGAAACCAGTTTCATGAGCCTGAAAGACTATAGGACCAGCCCATCGGATCTTCCCCAGGAAGAAGCCGATACCCCTGCCCCGTCTTCGCTGTATGTCAACGAGCGCGATGCGCTTAAAATCGATAAGCTGTCCAACCGGGTCACCATTATTTCCGTAATCCTGCCGGTCCTGATCGGTGTGGTGCTGTTTTTCATCTACCTGGACATCAAGGATCAGGTGTCGGATGCGGACATGTCAAAGAAGACCCAGGTAGAAGATGTGGCCCGGCAGGCCGAAGAAAAACTCAATGCACTGGACATGCGGATTGCCAAAAACCGCTTTGATCTGGACGAAAAGCTGCCCCTGCTGGAAAAAAAGGGGCAGTCCCTTGAAACCCAGCTGGCAAAACTGGCTGCATCCAAGGCAGACACCGCAGCTCTGGACACCGGCGTCAAACGGCTGGAGAGCATCCTGGACAAACATGACCACCGAATCCAGAACAATGCGGTCCAGGATCAGGCCAATCTGGCGGAACTGGAGCGCATCAATGCGGCACTGCTGTCGGTGATCGCCCAGAACCGCGACCAGATAGGAAAAGAGACCCAGGCATTGAAACAGGATGCGGAACGCCTCCAGAAGGAAATCACCGCTCTCAAGGAAACGGTAAGCACTAAAATCGGTGACCTCCAGCGGCTTCAAAGGGACTTAAGTCTTCTGGACAAACTGGTCAAAGACATGGAAAACCAATTTGTCACCCGAAAGGAGCTGAACCAGCGCATCACCGGCCTGGAAACCGGTTTCAACCAGACCTTCGAAGCCCTGGAAAAACAGCAGACCCCGCCGGCATCCCTGAACACCGCACCTGATCAGCAAGCGCAACCCAAAATCGTAGTGCCCGAGGACATTTCAGAAGGCACACTGAAACAGTAACCTGTTTTAAAATCAGGTTGAACTATCTGGCCAATTGGGGTATAGTTGTCCCTGTTTCCGGACCCCCCAACGACACAAGGACAGATAACCGATATGTCCAAACAACATCCCGAGTGCCCTCTTTATAACCACTCCACCTGCAGGGAACTGCACAACCCGAAACTCTGCGCCATCATTCGAGATGATCACACCTGCTGGAAGAAACAGCAGAAGCCCAAGAAAAACGACGCCGACATCCATCCGGATCAACCGGCTATTTGACGGTCAACCGGTCCCCGGGATGAATCACATGGTTGTATGGAATCTTGTTACGGCGGAGCAGTTCCGCCAGTGACATGTCATAGTCTCTGGCGATGCTGATGAGGCTTTCCCCGGGTCTGACCACATGAATCCGGGCATGGCTGTCTTTCTGCCAATCGGTGTAAAGATCGGCAAAGCGGCTGTGAAACTCTTTTTCATGGCCTTCGGGAACCAGAATCGTTGACGGGCCGGATGACAGATAATAGCCCCTGATATCCGGATTCATGATTTTAAGGGTTTTAAATGTCACGCCAGCGGCCTGGGCAACGATCATGAGCGGGACTTCCTCTTCGGGTGTCAAATCGATCCGGGCAAGTTGCAGATCCGGATACAGATCCCCTGGTTCCAGGTGAAATCCATATTTCTCAGGATTTTCCAGTATCAGTTTGGCTGCAGTCAATTTGTACAGATAATGCTGTGTTTCAAGCGGCAGGTACAGATCAAAATAGTTCCGGGTCTGCTGGGCGTCAATTTCAACCGCCAGGCCGTGTTCTCCCATATTGTAGGCAGCCAGGGCCAGAGGAAAGGAACCGAATTCATCAAACAGCTCCTTCAGGTAATGGCAGGCGGCCCGTGTGGATTTAAAAAGATTTCGCCGTTCATCCACATACGTGTCAACACGCAGACCATACCGTTCCCCTGTCGCCTTTAAAAACTGCCAGTATCCCACAGCACTGGCAAACGATCTGGCGTGGGGCCTGAGGGCGCTTTCGATGACCGGCACATATTTGAGGTCATCGGGCATGTTTTCCTCTGCCAATATCTGTTCGATATGGGGGAACAGCTGGGAGGCCCGTTTGATCCACAAAATCACCTGAGGCCGGTTCCACAGGGCCAGCATCAGTTCTCTTTCCAGATCTGCCGCCACCTGGGGGTCTTCAATGGGTATCCGGGTTTCACAGAAACGGATATCTTCGGAAAACCGGATACTCTCGACAAGTGAGGGAATCGATTCCATGCCGGTTACTGAAACATTAGGATCACTGTTCCCTGAAGCCGGTGCCGTGAATGTGACCGTAACAGCGGCCCAGGCAAGACACAGCAACACAAAAAATCGCATAAACACCTCAAAAAACGGGTTATGTTGAATGCCCTGTTATCTTGGCAGATCAGAACCTAAAAGTCAAACAACGATAATTTAGGATCCGGCCGGAACT
>DATHSR010000357.1:0-4072 GCA_035464035.1 Desulfotignum sp.
GTTCATGGACTGGGGCCTGGACAAGGACCTCCTGGTCCCCCGCAGCGAACAGCAAGGGCGGATGGAAAAAGGTGACACCCATCTGGTGAAAATCTGTCTGGACAAATCCACCCACCGGATCTACGGGTCCACCCTGATGGCGGAACTCTGCCCCGGGGAACCACAGACCCTTTCTTTCGCAATGGCCGTGGATCTGATCATACACAGCATAACCCCCATCGGCTATACCGCCCTCATCAACCGCTCCTGCGCGGGTCTGCTCTATGAAAACGAAACCTTTGAACGTCTGACCATCGGGGACCGGCGCCGGGGATATGTCCTTCAGGTCCGGGAGGACGGCAAGGTGGACCTGACCCTGAAACAGCCGGGGTATGCCTCTGTGGAAGGCTCCGCCCTGAAAATTCTGGAGATCCTGGAAGCCAAAGGCGGATTCAGTCCCTGCCACGACAAAACCAGCCCTCAAGAGATTCAGGCCGAATTTTCCATGAGCAAAAAAGAATTCAAACGGGCCCTGGGCAGCCTCTACAGACAGGGGCGCATCACGCTGCACAAGTCTGACGGGATCCGGCTGAACACTGGACAACATGGTACAACCCGGTCCATGACAATTTCGGGCCCCATATCCCTTCACGGCGGACATGCCGGTGAATTCTGCTGCCATGCCAAAGACCCTCTGGCGGACATCATTGAACAGTATATTCAACTGGGGTTCAGGCAGGTGGGGATCACCGAGCATATTCCGCCGCTGCACCCCAAATTCCTTTATCCTGAAGAGATTGAACAGGGCCTGACGGTTGATCTGCTTTCTGAACGGTTTGCCCGGTATTTTACGGCTGTCAGACAGCTCAAAGCCGACCTGGCGGACCGGATCCGGATCTTTGCCGGCATGGAAACCGAGGCCTGTACCGGGTATCTGGCCCATGTCCGGCGCCTGGTGGCCGAATTTTCCCCGGATTACCTGGTGGGGTCGGTGCACCATGTGGCGGACATCTGCTTTGATTATTCTTTGCAGACTTACCAGGCTGCGGTCAGGGCCTGCGGGTCTGTCGAAGATCTGTACCTGGCATATTTCGACCGTCAGTTTGAGATGATCGAAGCGGTCCGGCCTTTTGTGGTGGGCCATTTCGACCTGGTCCGCATCCATGATCCCGACTATGCCGCAAGGGTGCGGCAGCCTCAGATCGCTGCAAAGATCGACCGGAACCTGGACCTGATCCGTGACCTGAATCTGGTCATGGACCTGAACCTGCGGCCCCTGGCAAGGGGAGAGGCGGAACCCTATCCCACACGGTCGATTCTGGAAAAGATCCGGTCCCGGCAGATCCCCATGGTACCCGGAGATGATTCCCACGGGGTTGCCCAGGCAGGAAAACATGTGGATGCCGGCATCCGGCTGCTGGAAAAGATGGGGTTTGACACCCGGTGGCCGGTTCCCCGGCTGCTGGAAATGCCTTTGGCGGCGTCATGAGGGCACTGATTCAACGGGTCAGACAGGCCCAGGTGATGGTGGACAACACAAAAGTTTCAGGCATTGGTCCCGGCATCCTGGTCCTGCTGGGGGTCCAGGAGGGGGATACGGAAAAGGACGCGGATTTTCTGGTGGAAAAAATCAGTCATCTGCGGATCTTTGAGGATGACCGGGGCAAAATGAACCGGTCCCTCAAAGACTTGGGTCTCGCGATGCTGGTGGTGTCCCAGTTCACCCTGCTGGGGGACTGCCGCAAGGGCAGACGGCCCTCCTTCACCCGGGCGGCCTTGCCGGACCTGGCAAAAGCGCTCTACACCGGTTTCATTGAAAAGGCCATATCCGCAGGCATCCCCACTGCGGCCGGGCAGTTCCAGGCTGAAATGGAAATATCACTGATCAACCACGGCCCGGTCACGTTGATGCTGGATACCCGGCAGCGTGAGTGATCCAGAAATGACCCATCCGCGCCTTGTCATTGTATTGAAAGAACCCCAGGGGCCGTTGAACATCGGATCGGTGTGCCGGGTGATGATGAACTTCGGGGTCACCCGGCTGCGGCTGGTGAATCCCTGCAAAGAGTTCAAATCCCTGGAAGCCCGGAAGATGGCCCTGGGCACGGTGAAAATTCTGGAAAATGCACAGGTTTATCCGGACCTGCCGGCCGCTTTGGCTGACATCCATCTCACCTTCGGCACCACCCGCAGGTTCGGAAAATACCGCAAAAACTTTCTAACCCCGGCCACGGCCGCCCGAAAGATAAGTGAATCCGGCCCGGATGTCTGCTGCGCCCTGCTGCTGGGCAGGGAAGATACCGGCCTGGAGACAGGGGACCTGGATCTGTGCCAGCACTTTGTCACCATCCCCACCCATGATGCCTATCCCTCCATGAACCTGAGTCATGCCCTGGCCGTGCTTCTGTATGAAGTATCACTGAAATCCCGTCTTGCCGGCAACTTTCATGATCCCTCCCCCAGACAGCCGGCCCCGGGGAAAGAGATCGAAGCCCTGTATGCCCACATGCGCAAAACGTTGCTGGACATCGATTTTCTGGATCCCCAGAACCCGGATCATCTGCTGCGGACCTTCCGCCGCCTGTTCGGGGATGCCGGTCTGACCTCCCGGGATGTCCGGATCCTCCAGGGACTCATGAGCCGCATTGACTGGACCGAAAGCCAGCGCAGGCGAAGGGCTGAAAAATAACCGGATCCATGGTGACCCCGGCGGGCAAGGATCTGCTGACGGAATCGGTCTTATGCCGCAAATCAGGCCATCCGGGTTGTTTTCCTTGACAAATCCTCTGCTGCGTGGCTTAAAAAGAACAGACAAAAACCACATCAAGGGAGATGACATCCAATGATCAAGCGAATCCTGGTGGGTCTGGGGGGCACCCCGTTTACTGCAGCCGCAACAAGGTGGGCCACGGAACTGGGAGATCTTCACCAGGCACAGCTCACAGGCGTCACCGTCGTGAACACCAAAAAGCTGGAAAATGTGGGGCCTGTTCCTGCCGGGGCGGACATGTATGCCCAGCGCATGCGGGAAAAAAAGATCCAGGTGACCCGGGAGGCCACCGAACAGGCCATCGCTGTTTTCAAGGAACACTGCAGCGACCAGGAAGTGGTGTGCCGGCGGATCCAGTATGAACAGGGAGACACCTTTGAAGCCATGATCGACGAAGCCCGTTTCAACGACCTCATCGTATTCGGGCTCAGAAGCATTTTTGAATACGGGTTTGTGACCGATCCGGACAAAGCCATCCTCAAGCTGCTGCGCCAGGGGGTCCGGCCGATTCTGGCGGTGGCGGAAACCTACCGTCCCATCAACACCGTGGTGGTGGCATTGAGCGGCTCCATGGAATCGGCCCGGGCCACCCGGGACTTTCTGCAGCTCAATCCCTGGCCCGGGGCTGCCATCCGTCTGGTCCATTTTACAAAACACAAAGACCTGGATCCATTTCTGCTGGAAAAGGCCGCCGATTACTGCCAGGCCCACGGGTTTGACGTAAATACCGATCTTCTGGAAGGCAGCCCGCGGTCGGATCTGCTTCCCTACGCCCAGGATCACGGTGCAGACCTGATCGTCATGGGCAACAGCTCCCAAAATATTATCCAGCGCAGCCTGCTGGGCGATACCGTCCTGGAAACCATCCAGTCGGCAGACATCCCCCTGTTTCTGTCCCAGTAGCTATGACATCCCCCCTTCCCCAGGCTGACAAGGTCCCGGACTGCTGCAGGGCAGGGCTCTTTTCCAGCCTCCTGCCCCTGGGGTTGTTTGTGCTGCTGTGCCTGGCCTGGCCCCGGGTGGTTCAGGGGCACCTGCTTACCGTCCACTGGGCCTGGGTTCCCAGTCTGGATCTGGCCCTGGCCTTCCGCCTGGACGGACTGGGCCTGCTGTTCGGCCTGATCATCACCATGACCGGGTTTTTCGTCAGCCTCTATGCCGCCACCTACATGGCCGGATACCCGCATCTGGGCCGGTTCTTTTTTTATCTGCACGGGTTCATGCTGGCCATGCTGGGGATTGTCCTGGCCGACAACCTGCTTTTGCTGTTTGTTTTCTGGGAAGCCACCACGGTGTTATCCTTTCTGCTCCTCGGGTTTGACC
>DATHSR010000358.1:0-2308 GCA_035464035.1 Desulfotignum sp.
TCCGTGAACGGACCGGTACGTGAAAACCCGGTGAAAATATATATCTTAAGGAGGATTTCAAAGATGCAAAAAAAAGGTTCAGAGAAAAAACTGTCGGGATTTCTTTCTTTTTTTGCCACCTTTGTTCTCATGTTCGCCACCTGGATCGTTCTGTCCGGCAATTTTGAGCCGCTGCTCATCGGGCTGGGCCTTTTGTCCAGTCTGGCTGTGGCATGGTTTTTTCACGACCTTTTGTTTGCCGGTGTCACCATGAAACACACCCGGGTGTTTGTCCGGTTCTGCCGGTATGTTCCCTGGCTGATCGCTGAAATCATCAAGGCCAATTTTCATATACTGTTTCTGGTCTTTCATCCCAGAATGCACCAGCTCATTGATCCGCATATCGTGCAGTTCCAGACCGGTCTGAAATCAGATATCGCCATCACCACCCTGGCCAATGCCATCACCCTGACGCCTGGTACGGTAACGATCACGGCCAACGCCGACGGTGGGTTCAAGGTTCATGCCATTGACCGGCCCAGCTCCCAGGCCCTTCCCGGCGCCATGCAAGAGCGGGTGGCACATATTTATGGAGAAACCCCATGATCTATTTTTTTTCATGCCTGGCCATCGGCCTGTGCCTGACCATGGTACTGCCGCTGTACCGGTGCCTGATGGGTCCCACGGTTCTGGACCGGCTGGTGGGGGTGAACGCCATCGGCAGCAAAACCGTTGTCCTGCTGCTGCTCATCGGCTATCTGTATCAACGGGTGGACATGTTTGTGGATATCGCGCTGGCATATGCGTTTTTGAATTTTGTGGCCGTGCTTGCGGCATCCCGGTATTTTCACAAACGCAAAGGCCTGTATGAAGAATCATTCATGGAGTGATGATGGAGATGATTATCAACAGTCTGGCAATATTCTTTCTGGTCATGGGCCTGATCTTTTTTTTGGGCGGGGCCGTGGGCATTATCCGTATGCCTGATTTTTACTCCCGGCTTCACCCGGCGGGAAAACTGGACACCCTGGGTATCTTTGCCATGGTCACAGGAATGGTGATCTACAACCTGCACCATCTTTCTTTAGGCACCCTGCTGCTGTCCATCAAGATGTTTCTGATCGTGTTTTTTGTGTTTCTGGCCAGCCCCACCGCCACCCACGCCATTGTGGATGCCGGCATGCGGGCGGGACTCCGGCCCTGGACCCGGAAAAAGAAAAAGGAATAAACAGGATGCTGTGGCCCATTGACCTGATTGTACTGACTTTTGTGATTTTTTGCGCCATTGCCGCCATCACCGTCCGGGACCTTCTGGGCACTGCGATTCTATTTAGCGCCTATTCATTTTTGATGTGTCTGCTGTGGGCCGTCATGGGGGCGGTGGATGTGGCCTTTACCGAAGCGTCCGTGGGTGCGGGGGTGAGTACGGTTTTTTTTGTGGCAGCAGTATTTCGGACCAGCAGGAGGACCAAAGATTGAAAGCGATCGGTTTTGTCGTTGCCTGTCTCACCGGCGGGCTGCTGTTGTACGGCACCCTGGATCTCCCGGACTGGGGCGACCCCGGATCCCCGGCATCCACCCACCTGTCTGACTGGTATATCGAACAGACACTGAAAGAAACACAGGTGCCCAATCTGGTGACTGCCGTGCTGGCTGATTTTCGCGGGTATGACACCATGTTCGAAACAGCCGTGGTGTTTTGCGCCGGGCTGGCCTGCTTTCTGCTTCTCAGGGATTTTCGGCCCAAAAGGGACCGGTATTTCAGGCATGTGCCCACCGGTGTCATGCTTCACTTCAAAAACCCGGCGGCCCGCCTGGTGGGGGGAAATGAATTTGAGCACATGGACAGGGACTGGGTACCTTCGGACATGATCGTCAAAACCGTGTGCCGGATTCTGATTCCCTTTATCCAGATTTATGCCCTGTATGTGGTGGCCCATGGGGATTTTTCTCCTGGCGGCGGGTTTCAGGGCGGGGTGATTTTCGGGTCCAGCCTGATTCTGATGGCCATTGCCTACAACCTGAAAACCCTGGTGAAACGGGTGACCGAAAAATTTTTGTCTGTTTTTGCCGCCCTGGGGGTGTTGATTTATGTGGGGATCGGCGTTGCAGCCATGCTCATGGGCGGACATTTTCTGGATTACGGCATGCTTGCGCCGCTGCTGCCGTCCGATCCCGGCCACATACGGGCGCTGGGCATGCTGGGGGTGGAGATCGGTGTGGGCATTGCAGTGATGGCGGTCATGGTGATCATTTATGTGAATATCGTGTCTGAAGGCAGACATGATGAAGGCCTCTAGGAGAACCTCATGGGTGACATACTGTTGCT
>DATHSR010000359.1:0-6265 GCA_035464035.1 Desulfotignum sp.
TCCTGATTTTCCTCAGTTATGCCACCGGCGCCAACCTGGCGTTGAAACGGGATTTTGAAGAAGTGAAAATCCCGGTGATTCCCGCCTCCTATCATGAAGGCCTGATCGTGGATGCCAACTATACCTTCATGCCCGTGGCCACCTATTCGGAAAATGCGGTGGGCCTGGCCGAGTATGTAATGGAAAATCATGCGGGTGACGATACCCCGCAGGTGGCGTTCTTCATCCATCCGTCCGCATTCGGCAGAGGCCCCCTGGAAGACACCCAGAAAGCCATTGCCGAAGGCCTGAAAATCGACATCGTGGAAGTGGTTGAACACGGCACCGACCTGGACAACACCGCCATGCTCCAGCGGCTGGTGAGCAAGGGTGTGCAGTATGTGATCTGCCACACCGTGCAGACCCCGGTGGCCACCATGCTCACCGATGCCCAGCGGCTGGGGGTCACGGCCGCATCTTTTGGTGAAAAAGGCAAGCTCACCTTCCTGGGCGCCCACTATACCGGCGGCTCCGATCTGATCGCTCTGGCCGGCACCGCCACAGAAGGGTTCATCTGGGCCGATTCCTACAACCTGACCTCGGAAGACAACGAAGGGGCCAGAAAACAGCTGGAACTGGCTGCAAGGTACGGCCGGGATGACAAAGCCGCCAACTCCCACAATTACGGCGCCGGCATCCTGGCGGCCCAGATCGCCACCGAAGCCATCAAAGAGACCAAGAAGGCCGGGCTGGAAGTCAACCGGGAAAACATCTACAAAACCATGCAGACTCTGAATTTCGACTCCTTTGCTGCTGCCGGGCCGGTGACCTACTCGGAAACCGAACGCATCGGCGTGGATGTGCAGAATATCTACATAGCTGAAGGCGGGGTTTTCAAAAAAGTCGGGTCCATGGAGTCCGAGTTCATCCAGAAGGTCCGGGCCAGCCGGTAACCGTTCATGCTGCGCCTGAACAGGATGCAGTGCATTAACCCTTAAAGATGGTGAAACGCCCTGCCGGAAATCGGTATCGGTTTCCGGCAGGGTCAACCCCCAAGCCAGAGAAATCATATATGGAAACCAATCTGCTGGAAGTCAACAACATTGAAGTGGTGTACAACGATATCATCCAGGTGCTGCGGGGTGTCAGCCTGTATGTGCCCAAAGGCAGCATCGTGGCCCTGCTGGGGACCAACGGGGCCGGCAAGACCACCACCCTGCGGGCCATCTCCGGGCTGTTGAAACCGGAAAACGGGGCTATCCGGGAAGGCCGCATCACCTTTGACGGCACAGAAACCACCCAGATGCTGGGCACCCAGGTGGTCAAAATGGGGGCCGTGATGGTACCCGAAGGCCGCCGGGTGTTCAAGCACCTGACCGTGAACGAGAACATCATTGTGGGGTCCATCACCCGCAAGGACGGGGCTGCCGCCATCAAAAAAGACAATGAACTCATGTACCGGCATTTCCCCCGGCTGTCCAATGTCACCAACCGCATGGCCGGGTACAGCTCCGGCGGAGAACAGCAGATGATCGCCATAGCCCGGGCCCTGATGGCGGCCCCCAAAATGCTGATGCTGGACGAACCTTCCCTGGGCCTGGCCCCGCTGCTGGTCAAAGAGATCTTTGAAAACATCCAGCGCATCAACCAGGAACTTAAAACCACCATCCTGGTGGTGGAGCAGAATGCCAAGGTGGCCCTGGCGGTGTCTGATTACGCCTATATCATGGAATCAGGCAAGATCGTTCTGGAAGGCCCTTCCAAGGAACTGCAGAACAACCCGGATGTCAAGGAGTTCTACATGGGCATCACCAAGGGGGGTGGACGCAAATCCTTTAAAGATGTAAAATCCTATAAACGGCGCAAACGCTGGATGTAAGATCACAACTATTAGGAGCACAACATGAAAATTCTGGTGGGATATGACGGCGGAGAAGAGGGACGGCTGGCCCTTGGCCTGGCCCGGGATACAGCGGTGCATCACAATGCGTTTGTCCATGTGATCACCTCCATGGAAGGCGGTTCCGCCGAAAAACAGACCGATATCCAGACCGCGGAAAAGAACCTGGGTTTTGCCAAAACCCTTCTGGCCCATGCCAATATTGAATGTGACTGCCAGCAGAGTGTCAGGGGCTTGTCCGCCGGAGAAGACCTGGTGAAATTTGCCCAGGAAAATGATATCGATCAGATCTTTTTAGGCATCCGCAAGAAATCCCGGGCCCAGAAAGCCATTCTGGGGTCCACGGCCCGGCATGTAATTCTCAAGGCCCCCTGCCCCGTGACCACCGTGAAGTTCGATCTGGACACCATCTCCACCCAGGACCTGCTCAAGGACCGGCGGATCCTGGTGGTGGATGACGAGCCCGACATTTTGGAAACCATCGAAGAGCTCATGGACATGTGCATCCTGGACACGGCCGAGTCGTTCGAGGTCGCCCGGAAAAAGATCGATGAGAACGCCTATGATCTGGCCATCCTTGATATCATGGGGGTGAGCGGATATGAAATACTGGCCCTGGCCAGGGGAAAAGACCTGCCGGCCCTGATGCTCACAGCCCATGCCCTGACCCCGGAAAACCTCAAGGAATCCATCAAAAAAGGTGCGGACGCCTATATCCCCAAGGATGAACTGGCCAACCTGCAGACCCATGTGGCCGACGTAATCCGTACCCGGATCCAGGGCAACCAGGGCTACGGGGCCTGGTTTTCGAAACTCAAGCCGTTTTTCGACAAATCCTTTGGATCCGGCTGGCAGGAAAAAGACAAGAGCTTCTGGAACTCTTTCAACGACAAATACGGCAGGTAGGAAGCGTTTCTGGTTAGAGCACGCAAACCGCATCAGGAAACCGGGTCATCCGCTCCAGCCCGGTTTCCGTAATTTTCCAGGTGTTTTCAATACCCAGCACCCCCCTGCCCGGCAGAACCACCTTGGGCTCCAGGGCCAGAACCATGCCCGGTTCCCGAAGTAGGGTCTGGCCCTGGGCGATAAAGGGAAATTCATCCAGTTCAATGCCCAGACCATGGGCCGTGAAACGAATTTTCGGATCCGACGCCCCCATGAAGTACGATCCATATCCCAGATCATGGGCCATCCGGATCATGGTTTCATACAGATCGCCGGCGACGGTTCCCGGCACGGCGGCTTTCCGGGCCGCTTCCTGAACGGACAGCATGGCCTCATGGGCCTTTTCCAGTTCATCGGGCAGGGGGCCGACAGAAAAGATCCGGGTGTGGTCTGCCAGGTAACCGTCCAGGGAAAACACATAATCCACCAGCACGGGTTCATTGGGCCGGATCACATCCTTACCCGGCCCCTGGCCGATGCTCGGGTTGATCCCGGCCCCGGCGGTGGGGGAGGCAAACGCCCCGGGTACGGCCGCACCGGCCCCGCACATGATATGACCGTAAAACAGGTGGTTGTCCCACAGGCGCATGCGGATCAGCCCCTGGTGGCCCAGCTTCCGGGCATGGGCTTCCAGAAGGCCGGCCAGTTCGATTTCCGGGATGCCCGGCCGGATCAGTTCCTTTGCCTTTTCCGCCACCTGGTCGGCCATGGCGGATGACCGCTGGATACACGCAATCTCAAATTCGGATTTCACCGCCCGCTGGCGCCGGATCTCAAAAGAGACATCCTGGATCCGGGACTGGGGGAAAATCTCTTTGAATGCCAGAAACTGGGCGGCCGGCAGCACATCCAGCTCCATGCCCAGCACCTTTGGCAGGTCAAGACCCTGGCTTGTGAGGATGTCCGGGATCTTTCGGGGACTGAGCACGGGGATCACCTGTGCCAGAGGGGTTTCAGCCCTGGCCCTGGCAAAATCCTTGAACACCATGAAAACAGGATCCTTGTCACAGGGCACATAGAGCCATCCGGTCTGGGTGGTGCCGGTGAAATAGAACAGGTCCGCCTTCTGGATCACCAGGGCCCCGTCAAGGCCCTGGTTCTTCAACCGGTCCTGAAATCCGTGAATCCGGGCTGAAATCTCCCCGGACGGAACAACAGGACCGACCCGGTCATTTATACTCATAAAATCCCTTGCCGGTCTTGCGGCCCAGCCATCCCACTTCCACATATTTTCTGAGCAGCGGGCAGGGCCGGTACTTGGAATCCTTGAACCCGTCATACAGGGTTTCCATGATGGCCAGGCAGGTGTCCAGGCCGATGAGATCCGCCAAGGCCAGGGGCCCCATGGGATGGTTCATGCCCAGACGCATGACCGTGTCGATATCCTCGGCCGTGCCCACGCCCTGATACAGGCAGAACACCGCTTCATTGATCATGGGCAGCAGAATCCGGTTGGCGATGAACCCGGGGTAATCACTGGCCTGGGCCGGGGTCTTGCCGAATTTCTCGGACAGTTTCCAGGTGATGTCAAAGGTTTCGTCCGAGGTGGCAATGCTCCGGATCACCTCCACCAGTTTCATCACCGGCACCGGGTTCATGAAATGCATGCCGATGACTTTGTCCGGCCGGGATGTCTGGGCCGCAATCCGGCCGATGGGAATCGATGAGGTATTGGTGGACAGAATCACATGTTTTGGGCAGATCCGGTCCAGATCCCTGAAAATATTGAATTTCAGGTCCTCCCGTTCCACCGCCGCCTCCACGACAAAATCCACTTTGGCCATGTCGTTCAGATCCGTGGTGGTGGTGATCCGTTCCAGTATGGCATTTTTGTCCGGTTCGCTGATCTTTTCTTTTTTGACCATCCGGTCCAGGTTTTTGGTGACGGCGGCCACCCCTTTGTCACAGAACTCCTGCTTGATATCGCTCATGATGACCGACAAACCGGCCGCCGCAGCCACCTGGGCAATGCCGTTGCCCATCTGACCGGCACCAATCACACCAAAGGTCTTTATATCCATTTTTTTCTCCTGTTTAATTGAGTTTGTTTCACCGAAGGATCACCGCCGGACCACCAGGGCCACCGCTTCTCCACCTCCCAGGCACAGAGACGCCAGCCCCTGATGCACATCGCGCTTTTCCATTTCATACAGCAGTGTGGTCAGCACCCTTGCACCGGATGCACCAATGGGATGCCCCAACGCCACGGACCCGCCATTGACGTTGACCTTTTCAGGATCCAGTTCCAGCACCTTGTTGATGGCGGCCGAGGTTCCGGAAAACGCCTCGTTGATCTCGAACAGATCGATATCGCCAATGGGGATCCCTTCTTTTTTCAATACCTTGGGAATCGCATAGATCGGTGCCATCAGCACATATTTCATGTCAATCCCGTAAGACGCCTGGGCGCCGATCTGCGCCAGGATCGGGCACCCCAGCTCCTTTGCTTTTTTCTCGCTCATGACCACCACGGCGGATGCGCCGTCGGAAATGATGGATGCATTGCCGGCCGTGCCCACCCCGTCTTTTTTGAACGCGGGCTTCATTTTTGACAGCAGGTCAAAGGAAGTTTTCTGAGGGCATTCATCCGTGTCAAACACTTTGGGGTCCCCCTTGCGCTGGGGCACGCTCACCTTCAGGATCTCGTCTGTGAACCGGCCGGATGCCACCGCCTCGCAGGCCCTTCGGTAGGACTCGGCCGCATACCGGTCCTGATCCTCTCTTGTCACCCCCCAGCGTTCCGAACACAACTCATTGGACATGCCCATGTGAAAATCATTCACAATATCCCACAACCCGTCATGGATCATGTGGTCCTCGATGCGGCCGGGGCCCATGCGGAGTCCCCACCTGGCCTTTTCCATGTAATACGGGGCCATGCTCATGGTCTCCATGCCGCCGGCCACCACCACATCGGCATCCCCGCACTGGATGGCCTGGGCCGCCAGCATCACTGCCTTTAAAGACGACCCGCACACCTTGTTCACGGTAATGGCTTCCACTTCCCAGGGCAGCCCGGCCTTGACCACGGCCTGCTTGGCCGGGTTCTGACCATAGCCGCAGGGGAGCACCATGCCCATGATGCATTCATTGACCTCGGACGACGCGATCCTGGCCCGGGTGACGGCTTCCTTGATGACCAAGGCGCCCAGATCTGTGGCACCCATTGTACTGAGTGTCCCCCCGAAACTGCCCAGAGGCGTCCTTACGGCACTGACGATGACTGCATTCTGCATGGATCGTTCTCCTTCCATGTATCTGTAAATTATCCGCTATATTGCAGCTGTAATGTATCAGCTGTCTGTGTCCATTGCAAGTGTTTTCCCGCCGGACACTGGAAGATTGCGGCCGCCATACCGGCTGACGGGGCCTTGGGAATGGCATCTCTCTGCAGAGCTTAGCCTCGGGCGGGGGTGCCTTGCTGACGGACTGTCGGAGCCA
>DATHSR010000360.1:0-7301 GCA_035464035.1 Desulfotignum sp.
AGAGGAATGGCCGGGTGAATGACCCGGGGTTTCCAGTATCACCAATTCCGGTGCCAACTCGGTAAGAACGGTCTCATGGTCATAGGTGAAAAACTGTTCCAGCGGCTGGTACCCCAGGGTGTTTTCAACAAATTCCCGCCACGGTTCCCCCTGCCCCAGGGGACCTGCAGTGTGGGCAATGACATGTTCGATACTGGTGAGAAAGGCTGCCTCTTTTGCCGGAACAAACACCTGCACACCGGCTTTTTCCGCCTGACCGGTCCAGATGGAATGATCCAGGTGAAAATGGGTGATCAGGGCCGCATCCGGGCGCTCATTTTCCAGCAGGGTCCGGGTGTCTGCCCCCCCCAGGTTCATGTCGATGAACACCTGTTTCCTGGACCGGATCACCAGTCCGGCGCACGAGGAAAACCGTGCCATGGAATCGGGCTCCACATAGCAGAGACCGGCAGTGATCCGGGTCTGTTTCATACCGGCAGGTCCTTTTGTGTATTTGAAAAAATCATCTGCCCGTCAGGGTGTGGCCAGAAATGTCCGCTCATCAAACTGGGGATATCCTGCCAGGGTGCTGATCAGGTCATGGCCGTAATCCAGGTTCGGCCGCCTGGCAACGCAGTATTTGATATCCAGCAGCGGATATACCAATACGTCGTGGAGAATTCTCAACTGGGCCTGTTCCCATAACCGGATCTGTTTTTCCGGATCTATTTCCAAAAGGGCATTGTCCAGCAGGCTGTCCACAACGTTACAGTGGGAAAAATTGGTATAGGCGCTGATGCCGGTCTGAACACTGGCATCGGAATGAAAAAACCCCCGCAGGTGAGCATCGGCATTGGGACGCAGGGAAAAATACAGAACAATGGCGTTGCGGTTCTCACGGATCATCTGGTGGTAAAGGGAATGGGAGACAATCTTCAAATCCACTGAAATGCCGATGGTCGCCAACGCTTTTTGTAAAATTTCATAGGCTGTTTTAAACACCCGCTTTTCAGACCCGTACAGGGTCATGGAAAACCCCTCTGCAAACCCGGCCGCAGCCATCAGATTCCTGGCCTTTTCAACGTCTTTGCCCGGGTTCATGCCCAGGGCGTTTATTTTCTCATTGGGAATACCGCCGGGAAGAAAATCAGCGCTCATGGGTGCCAGCACCGGTGTCACCAGTTCCCGGGTGGATGCCGCCAGAAATTCATCCCTGTCCAGGACATGCACGATGGCCTGGCGCACCCGGATATCATCCAGCGGCTTGATGGCGGTGTTGAAATGAAACAGGCCGGTGGAGCCCGGACCGAAAACATCGATGATGGTGCGGGGCTCCTTTTTCATACGGGAAATCCAGCCGGAGTCTCCCACACCCAGTATCAGATCCATCTCTCCGCTTTTAAACGCCGCCTCCCGGGCGTCATTATCCGGAATAAAATAGATCTCCACACCCGCCAGCTTCGGGGCTCCCCGGAAATAGCGGGCATGGGCCGTCAACACGCATTTTTCATCGGGAACATACCGGTCAAACTTGAACGGCCCGGTTCCCACCGGATGGGCTGCAAAGGCATCATACCCGCCGGCGGCTATCGCTTTCTGGCTCAAAATATACCCGCCCCGGTGATTGGCAATAATCGGCAGAAAAAACAGCGGCGACACCGGTTTTTCCACAATGATCTCCAGGGTAAAGTCATCTTTTTTTTGAAACGTCATGCCGGAATATTCACCGGCAATGCTGCTGTATGCCGGATCCGCCGCTTTATTGAGGGAAAAGACCACATCCTCTGCCGTGAGCTCATAGGCTGGATTGAACGGTCCGGGATGAAAAAAAATGCCTTTTTTCAGATGGATGGTCCAGACCTGTCGGCCGTCCTGGATATGAAACGTTGGGATGGATTCAGCAATATCGGGTTCCAGCCGGGACAGATCACCCGGCACATACCGGACCAGGCTGTTGAACACCATGTCTGCAAAGGTGAAATCCTGGGACCCCCTGGCAAGGTGAGGATCCAGATGACCGATTCCGCTGGTGTGAACGGCAAATTTCACCACCTGTCCCAAAATTTTTTCTCCCGGTTGATCCGCCGGAGAGATCCCGGTAAAAAAAAGACACACCCCCACTGCCAGCAGAAAAATCAATCCCTGTTTCACGTCGCTTTCCTTTGATTGGTTTTCTTTTTATACGAATCACTGAAAGCAGGGTCAAGAAAAAATTTCACCCCCGTCTACACCGGGGTATTGGGCATCATATCCCAGATCCCGCAGGGGCAGGCCCCTTTGCAGAAACCGCAGCCAATGCACTTTTCCGGATCCACCCGGTACTCAAACCCATCTTTTTTCATTTCCACCCGGAAAATGGCCCCTTCCGGACAGATGGCCACACAGATGCCGCAGTCTCTGCAGTTTCCACAGGATGCGCACTCATCTGCGCAGGCCGCCATACCATCGGCAATTTTTCCAGGATCATAATAGGCCAGATGGATCCGGGATTTATCCACCACCGGCAGCGGCAACACCCCCTGGATATCTTTTCCCGATGCGATCTGATCGATGACCAGGGCTGTGCGTTTGCCCGCACCGATGGCGTCGGTGATCAGGCCCGGGGCCACCACATCCCCGATGGCAAACACCTTGGGATCTGTGGTCCGGTTGAACCGGTCCACGGTCACAAACCCGTTTTCCACACCCAGAAACGTTCCTAGAAAATCAAGGTCCGGCATATCGCCGATGGCCACCACCACGGTTTCCGCCGGCAGCAGGTCTCCGTTCTGGAGCACCACGCCCTGATCGGTGATTTCCCTGGTGAACACCGGCCACTGGAATACTGCGCCGCATTTTTCAGCATCTTCCCGCTCTCTGCCAAAGGCTGCCGGCTTCTGAACATCGATGAGGGTAATATCTCTGGCCCCCAGACGGTGCGCCTCGGTGGCCACATCACACCCCACATTGCCGGCGCCGATGATCACCACCTGTCTGCCGGGTTCGGCTTTTCCTGCCTTGGCATCTGAAAGAAAATCATTTGCGAAACACGCCTTTTCAATGCCGGGTACCGGCAGGGTCTTCGGTTTTCTGGCACCGGCCGCCACAATGATGAAGTCATATTCTTCTCTGATTCTGGCAAATTCCTTTGCATCAATCTGCTGGTTGAGACGGATATCGGAAACCAGTTCCCTGATCCGTTTCAATTCCGTCTCCAGGGTTTTTCGAGGGATCCGGGACCCGGGGATCACCGAAGAGATCTTGCCGCCAATGGCTGCTCCGGTATCAAATACGGTAACGGTATGGCCTTTCAGGGTCAGATGCCAGGCCGCGGACAACCCGCCGGGGCCGGCGCCGATTACCGCCATTTTTCTGTCGGTTTTCTGCTCCGGTTGGGGCGGGGGCACGGTTTCCCCGGCACGGCCCAGGTCCCTGACATTTACCGGCACCATCCCCTGCTGATGCCGGGTGCACGATGCCATGCAGGGGCTGGGACACAGATACCCGCACACCGTGGCCGGAAACGGGGTATGGGAAAGCCCCATGGCAATGGCTTCATCCACATTGTCCGTCCGGACCATGGTCCAGCGGTCCTGCACCGGTATCCCTGTGGGGCAGGCGGCCTGACACGGGGATATATATTTCCCCTGCTCCCACACCGGCACATACCTTCGCAGGTCCCCTTTTGCAATCACCGGAATCGTGCCCGGCGGTATTTCCTGCAGGTCACCGATAAGTCCTCCCGGTCCCAGCTCCCGGTCCCAGATCTGCTTGCGAAAATATCGCATATCCGACCTGTCCGGGCTGTCCGCCTTTTCATGGGGAGATTTGGCTGTAAGCAGAATCCAGTCGGCCCGCATTGAAAAGGCTGCCAGCAGGTCGGGCCGCCCTGTTTTCTCCAGAAATGTCGAAAGCCGGGTTTTGAGCCACTGCCAGTCATCATCGGACAGGGCCACCTGTTTGGCATCTTTTTCACTGAAGCCGGCCGCACTGCCCCGGACAAACACCCGGCCCCCCACCATGCCCACCAGGGGCCGGTACCCCAGCACACGGTCTTCCGGCTGACTGCCGTATCCGCACACCACGGCAATACCGCCGGCCATGAATTCGCCGAAATAATCACCGGCCGTTCCCAGCACCCACAGCTCCGGTGGATCAAACCGGGGGTTATGCTTGGTCATGGTCATGCCCCGGGCCCCGATACTGCCGCCCACAAACACCCGGCCCTGGGCCGCCCCGTTCATCACCCCGTTGGAGGCATGGCCGTGCACCACAATCTGTGCTCCGGCATTGAGCCATCCCAGATCGTCGGAAGCCGGGCCCATGATCTCGATAAAGGTGTTGGCCGTTCCCAGAGATCCGGCCCGCTGACCGGAATGTCCGATGATACGGATATTCACCGGATCGGTGCCGGCGTCCCACAACCGTCCGCCGATGCCGTGCTGACCAAAGGCTTCGATCTCCAGGTTCCGCTGGCCGCTGCGGATCTGCTGATGAACAATCTCTTCCAGAACCCTGGAGGGGATCCGCTTTTCTTCTCTCTTGCCGGGTATATAAATAAAATCGTTTTGTGTCATCACCTTTTTCCTTACACTACATACTTGATGCTCAGTCTCTGGGCCGCAGAAAAATCATCAATGCCCAGGGCGTCGGACATGCCGATGGGCAGGGAAGTGGATCTTCCCAGAGGGGCCACGATCTTTTTGAGTTCCGTGTCAAAAGACACGAACAGGTCCACCACCCGCCTTGCCACATCCTCGGGGTCCAGACGGCGGTAGAGCCGGGGATCCTGGGAGGTGATGCCCTTGGGGCAGATCCCCACGTTGCACACGTTGCACCGGTCCTCTTCGGTGCCCACGCATCCGGCAGCCGCCTGCATCACATATTTGCCGATCTGAACCCCGGACGCTCCCAGCATGATCAATGCGGCGGCATTGGCGGCCAGATTGCCGTTCTTTCCGATACCACCGCCGGCGAACAAGGGGATTTCGTTCTGTTTGCCGATCTTGATCAGGTTCAGGTAATTGTCTCTGATACAGCTGGCAATGGGGTGACCCATATGGTCCATGGACACGGTATAGGCTGCGCCCGTGCCCCCGTCCTCACCATCGATGGCCAGGCCCGATGCATAGTCGTTGCGGGTCAGGTTGTTGAGCACCGCCAGGGAGGTGGAAGACGCCGAAATCTTGGGATATACCGGCACCCTGAACCCCCAGGCCATGGACATGGACAAAATCATCTTGGCCACGGATTCCTCGATGGAGTACTGGGTCTGGTGGGTGGGGGGACTGGGCAGGCTCACTCCGGCGGGAACCCCCCGGATGGCGGCAATCAGTTTATTGACTTTGTGCCACATGAGCAGGCCCCCGTCACCGGGTTTGGCCCCCTGACCGTATTTGATCTCAATGGCACAGGGATCTTCTTTCATATGGGGAATAGCGTGGATAATCTCGTCCCAGCCGAAATAGCCGGAGGCGATCTGGAGAATCACGTATTTTAAAAACCGGGACCGCAACAGCCGCGGCGGACATCCGCCCTCTCCGGTGCACATGCGCACCGGCATGCCCATCTCCTCGTTCAGATAGGTTACCCCCATCTGGAGCCCTTCCCACATGGTGGGGGACAGCGCGCCAAAGGACATGCCGCCGATAATCAACGGATAGATTTCGCGCACCGGCGGAATCCATCCTTTTTCCCGCAGCCGCTTCATGTTTTCTCTGGGGGACAGTACCCGCCCCAAAAGTGTCCGCATCTCAAATTCATGGCGCCCGGCATCCAGGGCCGGATCCGTGAGCATGGAGATCCGGGTGAACTTGATCCGGTCCAGAATGGAACCTTCGGCATTGCGCCGGCCGCCCCGGCGCCGGGGAACCCCCTGCTGGTTGATGTGAAATTTCATCCGGTCCAGCCCGGGGTTCTTCTGGGGATGGATGGCATCGTTGGGACAGACCAGGGTGCACATGGCACACCCGATGCAGGCATAGGCCACATCGGTTTTCTGCTGGATGCCGTAAAAAATGTCATACTGGCTGACCTGATCCGCCCGGGGCTGGATGCTGGTTTTAATGCGCCGTTTTCTGAACACCGCAAGTTCAATGGCCTTCACCGGGCACACCGCCGTACACTGGCCGCACAGGGTGCAGCGATCATTGCTGTATTTCACCTGCCAGGGCAGGTCATTGGTGCTTAAAGCGGAAGGTTCAAGGCTTCGGTTTGACGACATATGCTTACCTCCTGGCGGTCAGGGCCGACAATGGCAGTGTCTAAATGCATGGGTTGAATATCTTTGGATTTGTCCCGGTCCGGGATCACGGCATCCAGACCGCAGATTTCCGACGAAAACCCGTAAAGTCCGGGTTTTCCCCCCACCACGCCCGGCCGCAGCTTTTTGCGGTCCTGGACCATGAACAGTGAATGGTCGGGCAGGGTGCCGATGACGCAGTTGGGGCCGTCAATGATCAGAGACCGGCAGGTGCGCTTGAGATGGGACAGAAATCCGGCATTGGGATGAACGGCCAGGTCAGGGCCCTGCAGGGGGGTGATCACATGTTTGTACCCTTCGATCCCCAGTCCCAGTTCTTCCAGGGAATAGTGAAGGATATGAGCGAACACCTCGGAATCGGACTGGTATCCCGTGTAGGCGGCAATCCCCCGGGAGGTGAGAAAATCCTTGATCGGGATGAACGCGGTGTTTTCCCCGTTGGTCATGGTGCTGTACCCTTTGATGAAAAACGGATGGCACGCGTACAGGTCTATGGCGTAGTTGGTGTTCTGCCGTCCCTGGGCCATGATGATCCGGGCCTTGAGCTCCTTTCTGTCCAGGCCCAGGTACCGGGCCAGCAGCAGCGGATCTCCGATCTCCTTGATCATGATGGTGTCCGGCCAGAAGGAAAACACCATCATGTCTTTTTTTTCTTCCCCCATTTCGCGGATTTTCAGCCGGATATCCGACAGCCGGGCCGCCAAGTCGTCTCTGGTCAGCGTGTCCCAGTCTTCGGGCAGCTCATAGGCGCGGATCAGGTACAGATCCCGTCTGGGAATGCCTTCCACAGGTTTTTTGGGCACTTTTAAAGAGATCTTGTACTTGGTGAGAAATCCTATGTCCATCATGAAAAGATCCAGGCGCCGGATCCCCTCCTCGCTGAAAATACCCGACAGAATCGGGGCCTCCTTCATCTCTTCAAACGGCCCGCCCAGATCCTGAAGCAACAGCCCCATGCCGGATCCGTCATGGCCTTCCTTCATGACATCCAGGGCCTTGATGGCCAGCATGGGGGACACCGGATCCCGGCTGGTAAGTGCGAACAAACGACACATGCTAACGTCTCCTTACATCTTAAATA
>DATHSR010000361.1:0-2302 GCA_035464035.1 Desulfotignum sp.
TGTACCTGTCAGCGGTGAAGGATCTCGTCCAAAATAATTAATCTAATTCAGGGATATGGTTGACATTTTGGCCCGCAGATGGTTATAGAGTACAGGATTATTCCGGCCTGACCCGGCCGGCGGTTGAAAAACAACTTAGAAATCATAGAGGATACGGCATGATTCAATCGATTCTGATGATGGGGGGACTGGGGGTTGTCATCGGTACAGCCCTGGTGATTGCTTCCAAGGCGTTTTACGTATATGAGGATCCGAAGGTCCTGGCCATTGACGGGGTTCTGCCCGGAGCCAACTGCGGCGGATGCGGGCTGCCCGGATGTACCGCCAATGCCCAGGCCATTGTGGCGGGCAAGGCCAGCGTCAACTCCTGTGTGGCAGCCGGGGACGATGTGGCCCAGGCCATTGCCGCCATCATGGGGGTTTCGGTGACCGACAAGGAACCCGAGTTTGCGGCCCCGGGATGCTACTACGGCAATGCCAAGGCAGACCTCAATTATGAATACAAGGGGATCAGGGACTGCCGGGCCGCCGCCATGCTCATGGGCGGGATGAAGGTGTGCCGCATCGGGTGCCTGGGACTGGGCACCTGTGTCACGGCCTGCATGTTCAATGCCCTTTCCATGGGGCCGGACGGACTGCCGGTGGTGAACGAGGAAAACTGCACCGGGTGCGGGGCCTGCGAAAAGATCTGCCCCAAGAACATCATCCGGCTCACGTCGGTCACCCGCCGCATCATGAGAGAATACACGGTGCAGGACTGCACCACGCCCTGTCAGCGGGCCTGCCCGTCAGGACTGGATATCAGAAAATATGTCGGACTGATCCAGGAAAAGGATTATGCGGGATCTCTGGCCGTGATCAAGGAAAGAATGCCGTTTCCCTCGGTGATCTCCCGGATCTGCCCGGCCCTGTGCGAATTTGACTGCCGCCGGCTGCTCCAGGATGAAACCGTTGCCATCAACGATTTGAAACGGTTTGTCTGTGATTATGAAAGAAAACAGCCCCAGCGGATTCAGCCCTACAAGGCCCCGGCCACCGACAAGCAGGTGGCGGTGATCGGCGGCGGGGTTGAAGGGTTGTCCGCAGCCTACTTTACCGCCCGCCTGGGCCATTCCCCCACGGTGTTTGAAAAGACCGGCGTGCTGGGGGGGATGCTGCGGACCGCCATATCCCGGGAGCGCCTGACCATGGACCTGCTGGACTGGGATATCCAGGGAATCCAGGATCTGGGGGTGACCATCAAGACCGGGGTGTCTGTGGGAACCGACACCACCATCCCGCAGCTGCTGCAAGACGGGTTTGATGCCGTGTTCATTGCCACGGGGGGATGGGACTCCCGCATGGCCAGAAATGAAGGGGACCGGCCCACGCCGGTATTCCCGGGCGCACACCTGCTCATCGACCTGGTGCGCAGCGGCCAGGACGGCCGCGTCAAGGTGGACTGCGGAAAACAGGCCGTGATTGCCGGGGGCGGAAAATTTCTGGCAGCCGCGGTCAATACCCTGATCGACAAAGGGGTCCAGAAGATAACAGTGGTGTCCAGAAAGCCTGAAGATGATCCGGATGCGGTCCTGGAAAGCCTGGATCCCAAAGCCCGCCAGGCGGTGACACTGGTTTTCAACGCCGGGATCACCCGGGTGACCGGGCAGGGGGAAGCCCTTGAAAGCATCGAGGCGGTGGACCTGGTTTCCGGGGAAAAACAGATGATTGCCGCAGATACCCTGATTATCGGTGCCGGCCGCTTTCCGGAACTGGTGTTCGTGCCGGTGAAGGAAACCGATGAAAACGGTGAAATCATTGCCGATGCCGGAGGACCCCTGGTCTGGGAAGGGGTTGAGATGCCCAAGAAGCCGGACAGCCAGCCGCACTTAGGCCTGCTCTCCAGGCAGGACATGATCTCTGAATACCCGTCGGCCGTGTCCGCCATCAACGGCGGCAGAAAAGCGGCGGCAGTCATTCACACCCTGATGTACGGCCTGGAATTCCAGGATCCGGATTTGATGATCACCAAAACCACACCGCTCCAGGATGTGACAGAGATCCATGCGGTGGAAAAAACCCCGAAAACCGCCTGGGATGACCTGGCAAAGCCCATTGCGGCGGCCACCGGGTTCACGGAACAGAACGCCCGCAAAGAGTCGGACCGGTGCCTGCAGTGCGGCCTGATCTGCTATGAAAAAACCGCCAAAGCGTCCTGATGACGGGTTTTAGATAAACGGCGTGTCCGTCCGGTCCGGTGCAGCGCACTGCACTGGCCGGCAGATCCGGCGGACCGCCTGAAAATCGGACCTGAAAATCAGGA
>DATHSR010000362.1:0-12327 GCA_035464035.1 Desulfotignum sp.
AGCAGCTGGTCAAAGGTCAGCTCCGGCACCACGGCCCGGATCATATTGGGGGCTAGCTCCTTGAGCACTCCGGTGGGAATGCCGGCACCGTCCCGCACGATCTCCCCGTCCGCCGGATCCGAAGTGGCGGGGTTGATTCCCGCCCGAGACAGGGCCATGGAGTTGGCCACAGCCAGGTGCAGGTCACACCGCCAGATACACACCGGGTTGTCCGGCGCGGCAAGGTCCAGGTCCAGCCGGTCGGGCATGCGGTTTTCCGGCCAGTCTGATTCATTGAACCCCTGGCCCAGGATCCACTGCCCCGGGCCCAGCAGGGCTGCTTTTTCACGGATGGCTTTTGTCATGCCCCCAAAATCCCGGGTACCGGCAAAATCGATATGGTTCAATGTCACGGCCCATTCATAAAAGTGAAAATGGGTGTCCGTGAACCCGGGCAGCACCAGTTGTCTGTTCAGGTCCAGAATCCGGGTATTCGCCCCGGCCATGGCCAGTACGTCCCGATCACTCCCCACCGCCGTGATCCGGCTGCCTGTGACAGCCAGGGCCGTGACTTCTCCGGCACCGGCGGCTGTGTTTGCGGATGACCCGGGAAGACGGCCGGACGGTACAGTGCCAAATCCGTTCACCTGAAAGGGTTCTGGCATATACAGAACGGCGTTGTGTAAAATAATGTCCGGTGCGGTCATCAGATCAGGTATCCTTTCTGGAACGGGTCGGTACTGTCCAGGATAAAGCGGTGGACCCCGGTAATCCATGCCCGCCCGCTGATCCGGGTGACACAGGCCTCGATATCTCCGACCCGGGTTGTCTCCACCAGCTGTGCCGTAAAGGTGGTGCCCAGAGGGCTGGCATTGACATAGGGCTGGTGCAGGCCGATTTTGCCGGTGTGGTGCAGCAGCGCCAGCTTGGCTGCCGTGCCCGTGCCGCAGGGGGATCGGTCCATGTGGGATTCGCCGTACACCACCATGCCCCGGCCGTGTAAAGGTCCGCCTTGGGTGACGGCATCGTAGAACTCGGTGACATCCACGGTGGTGACGTCCGGCCGTTCCGGATGCATCACCGAAATCTGTTCATTGGCTGCGGCAATGATCTTCATTCCCAGGTCCACCAGCACGGGCCGGTTGGCCAGGACCGGTGCCAGACCCAGCTGATCCGTGTTCACCATGGCAAAAAAACCGCCCGCACATACCAGGTCCACGGAAACGGTCCCGAAACCGTCCACCTGAAGTTTTCTGTCCGTGTCAAAAACAAAGGCGGGGACCATGTCGATGGACACGGCGGTCAGTTTCCCCGCCTGAACATGGGCCAGTGCGGTCATGCGGCCGGAAGGGGTGTCGATACCCACCCGGTTTTCCCCCGGCCTCAGGGTCAGGGCCCCGGTCCTGAACAGGGTGGTCACCGCCCCGATGGTGGCATGGCCGCACAGATAGGGATACCGACGGGCATCCATGTAGATCAGTCCGAAGGCTGCATCCGGAAAGACCGGTTCGGTCACCAGGGCCGCCAGCACCTGGCGCGATCCCCTGGGCTCTCTGGTCAGCAGGCTCCGGATTCCGTCATGGCGGAGTTTGAATTCAGTGAGTTTTTCCATCATGGTGGCACCGGAAAGCGCTGGAACCCCGTCCACGATCAGCCGGGTGACCTCGCCTTCGGTGTGGGAATCTATGGTGGTGATGACAGGGGCATCCCCCTGGTACAGCCGGGATATGTCATGAACAGAGATCATTGATACCGTTCCTTTATGTGGGGGGTCCGGCTTGGCTTATTGCGGCCCTTTGCAATAAGCCAAGCCAGACCCCATTTTACGGGTCGATCACCGGAATATCGGGCATGTTATTCTCTTTAGTATCCGTTGGATGGGGCATGATCACCGCCTGGGATGTCTTGCCGTCCACCCTTATAAACAGCGGGTTTTCAAAATGGATATGTTTCAGTTATGTGGTCGTGGTGGTGCAGGTCTGGCATTTGAAAAAATCATAATCGATGAAATCCGCTCCTTTGTCCGATACCGTGATATAGGCAATGCCCAGGGAGGTGATGTTCTGGAAAAAATGGGAACCCTGGGACGGGTCCGCCTTGATGCTCTCAATGGTGGTCTCCACCATGACGCCGACGTTGGAGATGTCATTCCAGGCCACGGGAATCCCCAGCCACCGGTCTGAAGACCCCCACCGGCCCGGGCCGATGAGCACGTATTTTTTCTGGTTTTCATTGAACAGAGCATTGATTTTGTTGATCTCCCGGGCGGTTTCAACGGTTTTGGCCGGATCGAAATGTTCCGGATCCACATACACCAGATCATGGATATTCTTGTATTCCCCGTTACCCAGAGAGTGGGCGGAATAGCAGACAGCCTTTTCTTTGTCCTCATGGGTGATCCTGACCTTCAGGTTCTGTTTGTAGCGGCCCATGGGCCGGATCTGGAGCAGGGAAAATTCCGGTTTTCTGTTGCCGTCCACGGGCAGGTTCACGGCAAATTCCACCTCCACCGACGACCCCATCCACCGGCTGCCGATGCGGGTGACCTCCGCCAGTATCTGTGCCAAAGGAAAACTGTGGTACTTGAGAATCCCGGCAAAGGTCAGCACGGGAAAGCCTTTGCTGGAAAATACATCCCGGATTCGGTTGTCCTGGATGTGAAAGGTGGAGCACAGCTGCTGCACCACGGGATGATCCTGTGCATCCATGAGTTCCAGTTTGACCAGCGTGGGGTCTTCGGCCGGGTCGGCAAAGAACGCATCGTTTTGCGGAAACACATCCATTTTCAGGGCATAGAAATATTTCTGGGAATTTTCCAGAATATCTTCCACCATGGAAAACTGGGGCAGAAACTGGGGGTACCGGGGGCAGAAACGCAGGGTCTTGCCGCCTTCCATGACGATTTTTCCCAGCCCCAAAGCGATGTAGGAGATCCCTTCCTCCGCCTTGAGATGGGCGATGGGGTAAAAGTTATAGGACTGGGCCACCCCGGCAATGGCAGGATAAAAATAGTTCTGGTGCCGGGTGCCGGTAAGCTGCTGGAGAATCACCGCCATCTCCTCGTCTTCGGTGCGGTGCATGGTGCTCTGGGCGTAAGCCCTGGGGGCTTTCATATAGGTGGAGGCATACACCAGCTTGATGGCCATGATGAGCCGTTCCAGCCGCTTTTCCAGGCCGCTGTCGGCATTGGGCAGCATATAGGTTTTGTAAAGGCCGGCAAAGGGCTGGTAGTGGGCATCTTCAAACAATGAAGACGACCTTACTGCAATGGGGTAGTGTACATGCTCCAGATACACCTTCAGGTTCTGTTTGAGCCAGTCGGGAAACCGTGCCGTCATGAATGCTTTGACCACTTTTTCATCGGTGAGGTCCCGGGTCGATTCCAGCAGCCGGAACAGCTTGTTGTCCTCGATGAACATCTTGAAACCGTCCGTTGAGATCACAAAGGTCTGGGGAATATTGATATCCACGTCCGGAAATTTTTTAATGAGGTCGTTGTCCCGTTTGATCTGGGAAGCCATGAATGCCAGGCCCCGGGCCTTGCCCCCCAGGGATCCGGTGCCGATTTTCATGAATCCGGTGTCAGAGTCGAATTTTTTGGAATCAAATTCAATGACATACCCCTGGCGGGTTCCCCGGCGCCGGGCCCGGATACTTTCAATGAGAAACCGTTTCAATGTCCGGGGATCCGGGAAGTCATCAATGGTATAGGGCCGCAGGCTCAGGGCGAAACTGATTTCACTGCGGGCCATGAGCCATCGGGAGAAATCATTGTTTTTTGCATGAAACGCCACGGATTCATCCGGAATTTCAGGCAGCAGTTTTTCAATGGCCCGCAGATCGCTGGCCCGGGCGATTTCCTCGCCGTCGGGCATTCTGAATACAAACGGACCAAACCCCAGGCATCCCACAAAAAAGGTCTTGATCCGGTCATTGAGATTGGCGGAGTTCTTGTTGATGAACACCGCCGGCACCTGATAGGCCAGGTCCCGGCTGCGCTCTTCGGTGCTCAGCACCAGCAGGGGCAGGTCCGGTATCTCTTTTTTAATCCGGTTCAGCAGGTGAAAGCCGGCATTTTCATCCTCTTTTCCGTTTCTGGGATACCGCATGTCTGAAAATACCGACAGCACATAGGGCTTGTATTTTTCATACAGCGCCATGGCCTCCTCATAGGTTTGGGCCAGCAGGACCTTGGGCCGGCCCCGCATCTTGAGAAGCCGGTGCTCTTCATTGATGGATTCGTCAATCACCGACTGGGTCTGGAGCACGATCTGCTTGTAGATCACCGGCAGAAGAGAGGAATAGTGGTGGGGGGAATCCTCCACCATGATGATCACCCGGACATTGGCGTTCCGGGTGTCAAATGCCACATTTTTTTCATCTTCGAAATTTTTGATGATGGCCAGCAGAAGATCGGCATTGCCGCCCCAGATATAGGTGCGGTCGATGGCGGCTTTGTTCTCCAGGCACAGGTACTGGCTGATGTCGCAGGTGTTGTGCAGCAGCATGAAAAACGGCAGGTCTGCGTACTTTTCCTTGACTTTTTCCCCGAAGGTCTGAACTTCCATGCCGTCCAGGCTGGGCATGGCCAGAATCAGATCAAATTTTTTGTTCTCCAGGCGGTCAAAGGCTTCGTCAGCCGAAGACACCCAGGTGAGCCGGGGGGGTTTGGACAGGTTCAATCCCTTGTATTCTGTGATGATCCGGTTGGACAGCCGCCCTTCCTCCTCCATGATAAACGCGTCATAGGGGCTGGATACCAGCAGGATATCCCCGACCTTGTTGGCCATCAGTTCATGGTAGAGCTTGATGCCCGAATCCTGGGAAACAGAAAGGTCCATGTATCAGTATCCTGTGTCAATAAAGTTCGTATTTTACCAGTTTGCCGTCCAGGCCCCCGATTTTCAGCGGTTCTTTCCACAATGGGGCCAACGGTACATGCTTGATGTACTTAGGCTCGCCAAAATAGACCAGGGCGGTGCAGCGCCGGCACCGGTCCCGCAGAAAACAACCCAGGTCCCGGTAAAATTCCTTGAGGTCCCGGTCTTTTCCCATGCGGATGCCATAGGGCGGGTTGGTGACGATCAGGGTGTTTTCCATGCCGGTAATCTGCCGGAAATCTTTTTGTTCCACCGTGACATTTCCGCCGTAATGAATGCCCATGAGATTGGTTTTTGCCGCGTTCACGGCAGGTTCGGCAATGTCACTGCCGGCGATCAGTCCCGGAGGAAGCGGCCGGATCGCCTGTTCTGCCGCCATCTGCACATCCTGCCACACCTGGGGATCAAAATCAGGCAGCAGCTCAAATCCGAACCGGGTGCGGAACACCTGGGCCGGTATCCGGCAGTAGGCCATCAGGGCTTCGGCCAGCAGGGTGCCGGATCCGCACATGGGATCATACAGGGGCATGGTGCCGTCCCAGCCGCTCATGCGGATGATGGCGGCGGCCACGGTCTCCTGCATGGGGGCGGAAACGGACGCCTCCCGGTAACCGCGCCGGTACAGGGGACCTGCAGACGCATCCACAGACAGGGTGGCCATATCCTGGTGAATGTGGAGATTGATCATCAGATACGGATCTTTGGGGTCCACATTGGGACGGCGGTTGGTCCGGTCCCTGAAATAATCGGCAATGGCGTCCTTGACCCGGAGTCCTGCAAAATTGGAATGGGTGATGCTGGATTCAGACACATTGGCTGCAATGGAAAAAGTCTGTTTCGAGGTCATCAGTTCTTCCCACCGGATTTTTTTCGCTGCTTTGTAAAGGTCGTCCTTGTCTTTGCAGGCAAAGGTTGCCAGAGGAACCAGCACCCTGGACAGCAGCCGGGACTGATAGGTGATCTTGTAAAAATCGGATTTTGAAGCGGAAAACCAGATGCCCCGGAACACAAATGACAGATCCTTGGCCCCCAGTTCCAGCAGTTCCTGTCCGGCCATTTTTTTGGCGGTTTCAGCCACCTGGGCAAAATACCGGGACTCTTTTTCATAGACATATGCAAGCTTGGCCAGCTTCCGGGTCCTGCCCTGGCCTTTTTGCAGGATGGTTTTTCGGGTCACACCGGTATCCTTGACATGGGGTTGACGGATCATGGGGTCTTTTATACCACTTATCCGTTGTTTTGCAAACAGGTCCCGATGCCCAGCCGGTGGGCGATATTGGCGTCCGGGTCTTCCACCGGCGTTATCAGGCCGGCGGCACTGGTCATCAGCGTGGTGATGCCCGGCCCGTGTCCGGCCAGGCGGCAGTCGGAATGGACCACGATCCCGACACTCACCGCGCCTTTCCGAAAGGCCCGGCCATAGGAATTGTCATGGTCCATCACCGCCACAAAATCGCCGAAACGCATGCGGTCCAGGTGATACCGGGCCACCGTGCCCGGATCCGAGGTCATGACATCATAATCTCCGGCCCCCACATGGGCCCGGCCCAGACCGGATCCCATGCATGCCGCCGGAACCCGGGTGGTGACCGGCACCAGAAGCCCGCCTTTGCCGTCAATGGTAATCCCCATCTTATGGAGCAGTTCCGGTGCCAGGTTGAACAGCCGGATGCCGGAAAAATCGGTGAGCACCAGTCCCTGACCCCTGGCCCGGATCCGGATTTTATCGTCATAGCTCATCTGCTCTTTGATCCTTCGGGCAAATTCCACAATGATGTGCTCGGATCCGCCGTGGTGGCCGATGACCACCCCGGTTTCCCCCTTGGCCTCTCCGGAAAGAATGGTTGCCTCGTTGCCCACACAGGCCAGAAACTGCAGGGAGTTGTTGGGAAAATCATTGGGTTTTTCCGCATTGGCCGTGCAGGATACGCCGGGTTCGATATGATCCCCGGCCAGGCCGAAAGCCGGATCCCCTGCCCCCACATTCAACGTGATCCCGCCGATGCCGGGCAGCAGAAACGGCACGCCGCTGTGGTCCACTTTCCAGCCCGGGCCCACACGGGGGGGGCCGGGCCGGCATTCGACAAACATTTCCACCACCTGGTGTTCATTGGTCCTGAGCATGACGGCCTCCTGAATCTGGTAAAAAAAACAAGATAAAAACAATTGACAGGTATATTTAAGACTTGATCCATTATCAGATCGGTATTAGTTTTACAAGATACACCCGGATAAAACCATAAGGAGGCGGTCATGCCGGACAAGGCGTTTGATGCATTTATCGTGGAAGAAACCGATGACCGGCAGTACCGGGGCAGCGTCAGACAGATCCGTATCCGGGACCTGCCCGAAGGCGATGTGCTGATCCGGGTATGCTATTCTTCTCTCAATTACAAAGACGCCCTGTCGGCCACCGGAAACAAGGGGGTCACCCGGAACTATCCCCACACCCCGGGCATCGATGCCGCCGGCATTGTTGAAGAAAGCCTTGCCCCTGGGTTTGTCCCAAAAGAGCCGGTGATTGTCACCTCCTATGACCTGGGCATGGACACCGCCGGAGGGTTCGGTCAGTATATCCGGGTGCCGGCAGACTGGGTGGTGCCGCTGCCCGACGGCCTGACCCTGGAGGAAAGCATGATCCTGGGCACTGCCGGGTTCACCGCTGCCATGTCTGTTGAAAAACTGACCGACATCCCCACAGACGCCGGACCGGTGCTGGTCACCGGTGCCACCGGCGGGGTGGGATCTATGGCCGTGGCCATTCTGACCAAACTCGGGTATGCCGTGACCGCGGTATCGGGCAAACCGGAAACCGAATTTCTCAAACGCCTGGGGGCCTCGGAAATCATCCCCCGGCAGACATTTTTGGAAAATGCAGCCGCCCCTGTTCTCAAAGCCAGATGGGCCGCTGTGGTGGACACGGTGGGCGGCGATATTCTGGCCACGGCCATCAAATCCACCCGGGCCTGGGGCAGGGTGACCTGCTGCGGACTGGTGGCCTCTCCGGATCTGACGCTGACGGTATTTCCCTTTATCCTGCGGGGGGTGTCCCTGCACGGCATCGATTCCCAGCATTATCCCAGCGCACCCAGACGGGCTTTGTGGAAAAAGCTGGCCTGTGAATGGAAACCGGACCACCTGAAGGAAATGGCCACCCATATCGGCCTGGCCCAGTTGAATCCCGCCATTGAAAACATGCTCAACGGCCGCCTCAAGGGCAGAACCGTTGTCGATGTCAGCCGGCCTGGCCCCCGGCAGTGAGAACGGTTCGGGAAAACAGGAACGGAACACTTGACAATAACCTTAAACCCTAATAGACAGAAACTGACGTACCAAACATCAAAAAAAGGAGACCAACATGACTACACCGCAACACTGCCCCGGATTTGAAAATTTCAAAAACCTGAAATCCTTTACCTGCAAATGCCCGGCATGTGATGAAACCAAGGAAATTTTTTCCGATGAGTTTGATAAAACCCACAAATGCGCCAAGTGCGGCAAAGAGATCGATTTCACCACCTGCACCTATGATGCCGGCTAACCGGCCCTGTATTGTCATCCCTGCCGGAACCTGTTTCCGGCAGGGTGATCCCTCCCTTGCACCGGCGCATTCCGCCCGGTGCCCGAAGAATTCCTTGACGTGATAGTGTGAAGACAGTATAAAACCAGACCATAATTGGCAGGTATCCGGGCAAACGGAACACGGTGAAATGCCGTGACGGTCCCGCCGCTGTAATCGGAAACATCTGTTTTTTCAAAAGGCCACTGCGCCAGCGGGAAGGCAAAAAAACAGGTTTAACGCCGTAAGTCAGAAGACGTGCCGGAATACCTAAGTGTGTAAAACCTGATGGCAAAGGGTTTTGCAGGCATTTTATGTCCTGTGAAACCCTTTTTTGTGTTTGACAGGCAAATCATAGCGAGGAACTATGACAACACAACTGGAATCTGCCCGCCAGGGCATTCTTACGCCTGAGATGAAAGCCGTTGCCGCACAGGAGGGACTGGATGACACCTTTGTCCTGGACCATGTGGCCACAGGGGAGATCGTCATCCCCTGCAACCCCCACAGAAAACATCAAAAAATCGTCGGCATCGGCCGGGGCCTGCGCACCAAGGTCAATGCCTCCATCGGCACCTCTTCCGATATCTGTGACATCCACCTGGAGGTGGAAAAAGCCAGGGCTGCCCAGGAAGAAAATGCAGACACCCTCATGGAACTGTCTGCCGCAGGAGATATGGACCAGATCCGGCGGACCATCCTGGGCTGCACAGACCTGCCCGTGGGCAATGTGCCGCTGTACCAGGCGTTCAAGGAAACCATCAACCGCCACCGGAATCCGGCGAAACTGGATCCGGAATATCTGTTTGATCTCATGGAGCAGCAGCTGGCCGACGGATTGAGCTTCATGGCCATTCACTGCGGCATCAACCGGTATACCATCGAACGCCTCAGAAAACAGGGGTTCCGCTACGGGGGTCTGGCCTCCAAGGGGGGCACCTTCATGGTGGCCTGGATGGATATCAACAAAAGGGAAAATCCGCTGTATGCGCAGTTCGACCGGGTGTGCGCCATTATGAAAAAATATGATGCCGTGCTGTCTCTGGGCAACGGTATCCGGGCCGGGGCGATCCACGACAGCCATGACCGGGCCCAGATGGCGGAGATGATCATCAACTGCGAACTGGCGGAGCTGGGACGGGAAATGGGGTGCCAGACCATGGTGGAGGGCCCGGGCCATGTCCCCTTAGATGAGATCGAAGGCAACATCATGCTGGAAAAGCGCATGTCCGGCAATGCCCCCTATTATGTGCTGGGTCCCATCCCCTGCGACACCGGGGCCGGATACGACCATATCTCGGCGGCCATCGGCGCGGCCAGTTCCGCCCGGTTCGGGGCGGATCTGGTGTGTTACATCACCCCGGCCGAACACCTGGCCCTGCCGGATGTCAATGATGTCAGAGAGGGGCTGCGGGCCACCCGCCTGGCCGTGCGCATCGGGGATCTGGCCAAATATCCGGACCGGCGTGACAATGAAAAACAGGCGGCCCTGGCCCGGCGGGACATGCGCTGGGAGGATCTGTCGCAATACCTGCTGTTCCCGGACACCGCCGCGGCTGTCCGGGCGGCCCGGGCCCCGGAAGAAAAACAGACCTGCACCATGTGCGGGGATTTCTGTGCCATGAAAAAAGGCATGGAAATATTTGAAACCGATATCAGAGAAAAGAGGTAAATTATGTCACTGCTTGAAACCACCATCGCCGGCATCCGGCACGAACTGGACCAGGCCGCTCTGGCAGCAGCCAATGACCGGCTGCGCAACCAGGCCAAACCCCCGGGAAGTCTGGGGATCATGGAAGATATCGCTGCCCGGCTGGCCGCCATCACAGGCACCATAGACGTGAAACTGGCCAACAAGCGCATCGTGACCTGCGCCGGAGATCACGGCGTGGTGGCAGAAGGGGTCAGCCTGTTTCCGGCCGAGGTCACCCCCCAGATGGTGCTCAATTTTGCCGGGGGCGGGGCATCGGTGAATGTGATCGCCAGGCATGCCGGGGCAACGGTCAAGGCCGCGGATATCGGGGTCAACTACGATTTTGACCCGGCCCTGCCCATTTTCCATAAAAAGGTGCGGCACGGCACGGCCAATTTTACCAAAGAACCGGCCATGACACGGGAGCAAGCCGTCCGTTCCATTGAAGCGGGCATCGAGATTCTAGCAGAGCTGGAAGCGGAAGCACCCGTGGACCTGCTGGGTACCGGGGACATGGGCATCGGTAACACGACCCCGTCTTCAGCCATCATTGCGGCGTTTTCCGGGCTTCCTGTGGACAAACTCACCGGCCGGGGAACCGGGATCGATGATTCGGCCCTGGCCAACAAGATCGCGGTGATCCAGAAGGGGCTGGATCTTCACAAGCCTGATCCCAAAGATCCCCTGGACATTCTGTCCAAAGTCGGGGGCCTGGAGATCGGGGCCCTGGCCGGCCTGGTTCTGGGGGCTGCGGCCCGGGGCATTCCCGTGATCTGCGACGGGCTGATCTCCACAGCCGGGGCCCTGATCGCCTGCGAGCTGGCACCGGCGGCAAAAAATTATCTGTTCGTGAGCCACAAATCCGTGGAGATCGGCCACAAATACATGCATGACCGCTTAGGGCTGGAACCGCTCATCGACCTGAAATTCCGGCTGGGGGAAGGTACGGGTGCGGCCGTATGCATGGCGCTGCTGGACCTGGCCACACGCATCCTGGCGGACATCAAAACCTTTGACGAGGTGGGGGTGACCAATATCCAATAACACCTGTTGCCCGGAATTCCGGCATTGGGATTCCGGGCAACAGAAAGATATTTTATTGCAGCGTTTCTTTGCAACGATTTGAGCAGAACGTTTTAGCCGAGGCTATTGCCCCAGCATGATGCGGATGATCTCTTTGTCGGTCTCCCGCATGCCGTCCCGTCCCAGCCGGCCGATGTTGGCGATGGTGTTTTCCACCCCTTTTTTAACGATCCCGTCCCCGCCGTAAAACTGTTTTCCTTTCTGGAACATGAAGAATCCCAGCAGGCCGGCCTCCACAGACGTGGCAATTTTGGCGGCGCAGGAGGGTTTGGCCCCGTCACAGATGATGCCCGACACTATGGCCAGGGCATTGACAATGGTGTGGGCCACCTCCCGGTACCGGCCGCCGTGGAGCCAGGCAATGCCGGCCCCGGCCCCAACCCCGGCGCTCACCGCGCCGCAGTAGGCGGACAGCCGGCCGATTCCGGTTTTCTGGTGAATGGTCACCAGGCAGGAGACCAGCAGGGCCCGGAACATCGTATCTTTGTCCACCCCCAGGTGTCTGGCATACACCACCACCGGCACAGATGCGGCAATGCCCTGGTTACCCGAGCCGGACACGATCACCACCGGCAATTCACACCCGCTCATCCTTGCATCGGATCCGGCCGCAGCCATGGCCCTGGCCCGCACCTTGACGTCATCGCCCCAAACATCCAGCAGCACGGTGCCGATATTGGCCCCCCAGTCCCGTGTCAAGCCCTTTTCGGCAATAGCCATGTTGTGATCCACCATTTTCTGCAGCAGGGCCTCGAACCCGTCCAGGGGCGCGGATGCTGCAAAATCCAGGATATCTTTGACATTCAGCAGGGTCCGGTCCGTGAGCACTGTGGTGCTGATCTCGTCACAGTCCTGGTTTCTGTAAACAGCGGCACCGTCTTTTTCGATTCGAACAATATTGGTATGAAAATGGGAGATCTGCACCATGACACTGGAATCACCGCTGAATACCGTGACCTTCAGGTCAAACAGGATGCCGGTATCCAGCGGAAAAACCTGAATGGGACAGGTGTCCAGAAACTGCCGGATCCGCTGTTTTCCGGCAGTTTCCACCCGGGAGATCACCTCCAGCAGTTTATCGGCATCCCCTGCCGCAATCCCGGCGGCGGCGGCCGCCGCAATTCCCCGCAGCC
>DATHSR010000363.1:0-8451 GCA_035464035.1 Desulfotignum sp.
ATTGCGGAGCCCTGACCCCGACCCTGATCGGGTCCGAACTGTTCGGATATGAAAAGGGAGCGTTTACCGGGGCCGGAACCCGCACGGCAGGACGGTTTGAGCAGGCTGCCGGTGGTACGCTGTTTCTGGATGAAATCGGCACTATTCCCATGGAGGTTCAGGAAAAAATTCTGCGGGCTGTGGAATACGGCACTTTTGAACGGGTGGGATCATCCCGGCCGGTGCAGGTGAATGTGCGCATCGTGGCCGCCACCAACGCGGACCTGCCGGCCATGGTCAAAGACGGTACCTTCAGGCAGGATCTTCTGGACCGCCTGTGCTTTGAAGTGATCCATATCCCGCCATTGCGATCCCGCAAAGAAGACATCCTGCTGCTGGCCAATCATTTTGCCTCGCGCATGGCCTTTGAACTGGGATGGGATCAGATGCCGGCACTGACGGAAACCGCCCGAAACGATCTGGTGTCCTATCCCTGGCCCGGCAATGTAAGGGAGTTGAAAAACGTGATCGAGCGGGCGGTTTACAAAAGTTCCGGTCCCCGTATCCGGCAGATTGTCTTTAACCCGTTTCAAAATCCCCATGACACCGAAGCCGGGACTGGCATCAAACGGCAGCAGCGGGAACAGGCAGCTCGGAAAGCCCTCCCGGAAATAACGGCATCCGAAAACCTGTCCGGGGATCCATCATCAGACCCCTGGATGTCAGACCTGATGACACGGCCGTTGAAGGAGGCGGTCCAGACCCTGGAAATCCTGCGGGTCAAACAGGCCCTGGTGGACTGCCAGTTTCATCAGAAAAGAGCGGCAGCCCTTCTGGGGCTGTCCTATGACCAGTTCCGGGGGATCAAAAAACGCCTGAATCTGTGATTACAAAAACACGTCTTCCCGTTTACTCACCACCACCGGATGATGGAGGGTCTGGCCCGGACGCATGGCAGTGAAATCTGTTTCCGGATTGAATTTTTTCAGCAGCCAGAAAGGAATTTCCAGCCGATTGAGGCACAGGGACCAGATGGTGTCCCCGGGTCTGATTTCATAAGTCTTCACTCCTGAAACAACAAAGGATGCAAAAAAATCTTCCTCTATTTCCCGGTGAAATTCAAACCGTTTTTCTTCAAACCGGGCCGGATCGGATGCAGACAAAGGAATTTTAATGATCTGATTGACAGTGATGGCGGCTTCGAGCGCAAGATTGTTCAATGCCCGGATCTGGCGGGTAGGAATTTGCAGCCAGTCGGCATAATGCCCTAAGGTTTCTTCCGCTTCTACATGGATAATTCCCACCCGGGTATTGTTGTGGGTGGTGATCTGTCTGATTTTCAGGTTGCTCAGATCAGCCATCGGATTGATCCAGTCCTCTTCGGTGACGGGGACGGCCGCTGCTTCTCCTGTGACCACCTCGGTGATTTCAGGCGCATCCGCAAGTTCAGAGACAGGTTCCTGGGCGGCCGCTGGTTCGGGCGGTGATACAGCCGGTTGTGCCTGTGGGGGTTTGGTTACTTTTCTGACAAGGGTCCGGGTAAGCGTATCTCCGGTGTCGGCAGTGGGTCCGGTCCGGTCCGGCTGCCGGGCTGCCACAATCATCGCAGGCGGGGGTGGGGGCTGTTCACCGACCGGGATACGCAGGTTCTGACCGATGTAAATGGCTGCCCGGCGGTCAAGGCCGTTGGCGGCAAGCAGGTCATTGAGGGACACATTGTGAGTCCGGGCAATGGTCCCGGCGGTGTCCCCTTTTTTCACCACGTGAAAAAGACTGGGCTTCTGCCTGGCCTGGTAAATCCCGGATGCCGTTCCCAGGGCCGCTGTTTTGGGAATGTGATGGGGGACCCGGATGACAAAACCCTTGGGGATATATTTCTGGTCATTGAACACCGGGTTCCGCAGTGACGGATTCAGTTGCCTGAATTCATTGATGTCTATCTGCAGGCTTCGGGTGAAGGTCTGGGCGCAAAGATAACCGGTCGTCTGGAACTGAATGAATTTATGAGGTTTTTCAAAAACAAGATCGCCGAAATATTTTTTGTAATTTTTTGCCACATGCCGGGCCGCCAGAAATTCTGGGTAAAAATTTCTGGAGGCGAACTTGAAAGATCCGCTTTCGTAATTTAAAAAGATGTTTTCATAGGTGCCCATGGCTTCTTTTGCCCGTCTCATGCCGCCCAGGCCGTGATTGTATGCGGTGATGGCCATGGGCCAGTCCTGGAGTTGGGCATGGTTGCGTTTCAGCAGCCGGGCTGCCGCATCTGCAGAAACATAGGGATCCCGCCGCTGGTCCACCACATAGTCGATCTCCATGAACTCTTTGCCGGTCCCCCGGGTGAACTGCCAGACTCCGGCAGCCCCTAGTTTTGAATAGGCCTGGTAGTCAAAGGATGATTCCACACAGGGCAGGTAGACCAGGTCCACCGGCAGGCCGTGGGAGATGAATATCCGCTTGAATTCATCGATCATGGCCCCGGACCGTATCAATCCGGCCCGGAACTGATCCCGGATGCCGGTCTGACACCTCAGGTACGGTACCGCATCTCTGAAATCCTGGGGTGTGGCCTTCGGGCCGAAAAGGGCCGCCACCTGCTTTTCTGTTTTATTGGAAGGCGGCATTCCGTCCGCCAGGCTCAGCAGCACCTTCTGGTATGTCTCAAAAGCCAGTTTTCTGGCGGCTTCGTTCTTTTGGGCAGCCTGGGAGGTGAGGGAAGGATCCAGGTCGATGACCCCGTATACCCGTTCCAGGCGGCGGGAGTCATGGATCACCCCGTGGGCTCTGCCGTAGAGGGTGAAAATGTCTATCCAGAAATTCACGTTGGGCGTGATGACGTCAAACTGAGGAAAATCTGTCACTGCTTTCTTTTCCTGCTGCGATAGGGTGCCTGTCGCCGATGAAACCAAGCCGAGCCACACGATAAGGAAAAGCACGGTTGCCTTGAAGAAGACGGTTGCTGCCCGAACCATCATACATCCTCCTGTTTTTCAAGTTGTCTGCACCACCATCTGAAGTCGTGAATTTTTTGACTGGCATCTTTTATTTTTTTGTCCGATATCATACAACAGAGGCAGTGATTATAAAAGCCCTGGTGTGGAAAAAAGCACTGCAGGGCGCCAACCCCGCAGAACCTGACAGCGCAAATGGTTGGAAAAGGCGTTTCGAATGCAAAAAGACCATGACCGGTATAAACAGGATTATCCCATTTCCTGGGAACAACTGCACCGGGATGCCAGGGCCTTGGCCAGGCGCCTTCATGACAGGCATATTACCTGGGACAAGATCGTGGCAGTAACCCGGGGCGGACTGGTACCGTCCGCAATTGTCGCAAGAGAGCTGTCGATTTTCCATATAGACACTGTGTGCATCACCAGTTATGACTGGCAGCGCCAGGCAGAAAGCACCGTTCTTAAACGGGTGTCAGGCGACGGCACAGGATGCCTGGTCATCGATGACCTGGTGGATACGGGTTCTACGGCAAAGGTGATCAGAGCCATGCTGCCCGGTGCTTTTTTTGCCACGGTATATGCCAAACCAGCCGGAAAACCCCTGGTGGATGAATATGTCACCGAGGTGAGTCAGGACACCTGGATTCTGTTTCCCTGGGATTCTGAAATCCGGTTTGTCAAGCCCATCGTCGGCCATTGACAGGGAAAACTTTTCAATCAATCCGCTTCCAGCAACCGATGACCCTTCCCTGCACCAGCCAGTCTACCGCCCGGGGTTCCAGGGGCGTCGACGGTCCGGACCCCGGGCGCCAAAGGGGGCGTGGCATGGCAGGAGCCGGGTGTTACGGATTGACGATCCGCCGGTGGGCCATCAGACGGATGGCGTTGATGCGGATGAATCCTTCGGCATCTTCCTGGTTATACCCGCCCGCAATATCCATGGAGGACAGGTCCTGGTTGTAGAGTGAAGACGGACTGGTGCGGGCTACCGGAAAAGCCGTGCCTTTAAACAGTTTAAGGGTCACTTCTCCGTCAATCAGTTCCTGGCTTTTGTCTATGGCAGCCATGATGAATTCCATTTCCGGGCTGAACCAGAAGCCGTTGTACACCAGTTCACCCAGCCTGGCAGCCAGCATGTCCCGCAGCCGCATAACCTCCCGGTCCATGGCAACGCCTTCAATGTCCTTGTGGGCTGCGTGGAGAATGGTGCCGCCGGGGGTTTCATAGACCCCCCGGGACTTGATGCCCACAAACCGATTTTCCACCATGTCCAGCCGGCCGATGCCGTTTTCGCTTCCCAGCTGGTTCAGATACTCGAAAAGTTCCAGGGCATCGGTCTTGATGGTGCCGTTCCCCAGATTTTCCACCTGGACCGGGATGCCGTCCTTGAACCGGATCCGGATCCGGGTGGGGATATCCGGCGCGTTTTCCGGGGCGGTGGTGTGGGAGTAGATGCTTTCATCGCATTCATGGGCCGGGTCTTCCAGGATGCCGGCTTCATGGGAGATGTGCAGCAGGTTGTCGTCTTCGCTGTAGGGTTTGGATGCGGTCTGCTTGGTGGGGATGCCGTGTTTTTCCGCATAGGCCAACAGATCACTCCGTCCTTTGAATGCTGCCAGGAATGCCTTGTTTTTCCAGGGGGAGATGATTTTGATTTCCGGGTTCAGGGCATAATAGGACAGTTCAAACCGGACCTGGTCGTTGCCCTTGCCGGTGGCACCGTGGGAAACATAAGCCGCACCGACATGTTGTGCAATCTCCATCTGTTTTTTGGCGATCAGGGGGCGTGCAATGGCGGTTCCCAGAAGGTATCGGCCCTCATAGACCGCGTTGGCCTTGAAAACCGGAAAAATATAATCCGTGACAAACTCCTTGCGCATATCTTCAATAAACACATCAGATGCGCCGATGGTCAGCGCTTTCTGGCGGGCCGCATCAAAATCCTCCTGCTGGCCGATATCTGCCATGTACGCGAACACTTCATATTCCTGTTCCAGCAGCCATTTCAGAATGACCGAGGTGTCCAGTCCGCCGGAATATGCCAGCACCACTTTTTCTTTTGTCATGAGAACTCCTTAAAATATTTAAATTTATGGGCCTCTTTAGACGAAAACCAAAGAAATAGTCAAGTGGTTATGTGTGAGCACAACACCGGGTGCCGTCATGACAGGGTGTTGTGTACCCGGCCGGCCGGGTTCCGTTTGCTGCAGCTGGACGAAATGGTCAGGTTCTCAGGGAAATTTTGAGGCAGTGTCTGTACTTCAGGTGAAAATGGTGAGCAAAGCTCCGGAAACGGCCATGAAGATGGCCACGCCTTTGTTCGCCGTGATTCTTTCCTTGAGAAAAACCGCTGCCAGTATAAAGATGAAAATCGTGGACATCTGGTTGAGGATGGCGGCCTGGGATGCCGAGGTATATTTCATCCCAGCCACCCACAGGATCAGGGCAACATAATTGCCACACACCGATGCGGGCAGGGCAATGAGCCAGGCTTTGGACCATTTGAGTTCGGCCAGAAATCGGTTTCTGCCCGGGTGACAGGCCACCAGGATCATGAGGGTGACGATGCCGGCCACTACCCGCACCAGAGTGGCCCAGAACACATCGGTGTGTTCCAGGATCTCTTTGATGATGACAATGCCTAATGCCAGAAAAATCATGGATGCCACACCAGCCAAGATGCCGGGCAGGTTGCTGACGGCAGGACCAGGCGTTTCCAGGGCCAGATCCTTTTTGCGAAGTGACCCCACCAGAACGGCGGACAGCACCAGCAGGCCACCGATGATACCTCCCGCCCCCAGGGTTTCATCCAGCAGAAGAAATGAAAAGAATAAGACACTGGGCAGGTACAGGCATTCCACAATGGCCACAAGGCCGGCTCCCAGCCGGTTCAGGGCGATAAAAAAGAACAGGTCCGCCAGGGTAATACCTAAAAAACCGGACAATGACAGCAGCAGCCAGCTGTGCAGAGGCTGTTCCGGAAAAAAAGGAATTCCCAGTACCAGCATGGTGCCGGTAACCAGCACCAGCGCCACCAGGCTTTTGTAAATGTTCAGGGAGATGGGGGAAAACACCTCTCCGCTTTTTTTAAACAGGATCACGGCAACGGCCCAGAAAAGGGCGGATCCCAGCGCAAAAATCGACCCCAGCATCAGCTTAACTCTCCCGGCCAGGAAAGGCCAACCGGCCTTTGAGGTGGGGCCGCCGGTCAAGGGCATCCCTCAGGTCGAAATCTATCTGGTGCTTACCCTGTCCGGCCACACGGTGTTCATACCCCAAAGACAGGGTGGCGGGCATGAAAACCGGCAGCTTGAATGCAGCATCCACGGAAAAGGCGTTGACGCCGGCCATGGGTTTCTCCAGGGCCGCAAGGGTCCGGGACAGGCTCCACATGCCATGGACCATGGCCTGTTTGAATCCGATGAGCCGGGCGGTGGTGTCAAACAGGTGGTGGGGATTATAGTCCCCGGATACCCGGGCGTATCTGCGGCCGGTGTTCCGGGGCACCTGTATGGTCAGCTGCGTCGGCAGCATCCGGGCCGGATCTTTTTTTCCGGAAGGCGGTGCAGCAGGGACCCGGGTCAGATAGGTGGAGATCCCCTGCCAGACCAGGATGTTTTTCCGGTGTGTTTCCAGGTGGAACCGTGTAACAATGCCCTTCGGGGTCCGGGCCATGTCCTGGAGGGTGCAGGACAGATCCAGCGGTTCACCCGCCGTTACCGGATGTAATGCCTCGAACCACTGACCGGTCTGGATCAGGCCCACGGGATTGATGGGGAAAAAATCCGACGTGATGTACCGGCCCAGCAGTCCGATGAAAAGGGTCTGAAGATACCCGGGCGGGATGGCGGAATCTGCCGGGGCGGGGAAAAATCCGCAGACCTGACGGTATCGGTGAATCCGGGCCGGGTCCGTTAAAAATCCAGGCAGACGCAACTGTCCCTTCTGTACCCGGAGATTTTCAGGCAGGGTCCGTTTCCGGACAAGTGAGAGGGCCAGCAGCCTGCAGAATACCGCTGTCATGGGCGGCAAAACCGACAGATGGACGGTATGGGTGGTGTCTGTAAGGGGTATCGGAAAGGTGTCTTTTTGCATGTCTGGGAGTATCATCCATATTTTAAATTCGGCGCATATAAAAGCAGGTGGCCAAAAATTTCTTGGAAAAATTGAGACTATCCTTGTTTTTTCCTCAAGTCAATATGGACGTGTCGACGCGTTGAAAATACAGGCTGGCCACAGCAGGTGTCTGAAAACAAACCTGTTTTTGGGAAAATAAATCGATTTGGGTTGACCCTGCCGGGAGAAGAGTATACTAGCAAGGTCGGACAGACCGTTTAAAAATGATAACACAGGAGATCCAAATGAAAATCACATCCGGCGGCGGGCTGAATGTCACCGCAGGCGCGCATATCGTTGAAAAAGCAAAACGTGTCAATCTGAATCCCAGCCTGCTCTACGAGGCGGTGATCGATCTGTCATCAGAAGGCCTGATCACCGCCAACTGCATCAACCTGGCAGCCGGGATTCTTCTGGACGATCTGGGGTTTCCCACCTATTTTTTTGAGACCATCACCAAGGACTCCCTGAAGAGTATTCTGGCGTCCATCGCCAAAGGAATCCATCTCAAAGGAGACCGGGTGTCACTTCATTCCTGGGTGGCGGATATCGATTTCGATCTGACCCAGGACAGCAATCTTCAGCGGGTGCGTATCGCCACCGCAGATACCCGGGACCGGATGGAACGGATCCTGGACAAACTGTTGTCCGGTCATCGGAGAGAATATTATTACAACCCGGAAAAAGAGTATTATACCTATGTCTTCAGGCCCGAAACCGTGGCTGATTATCCGGATACCGATTTTACCGAGTCCCGGTTCCTGTTCAACCGGAACCAGGACTATACCGCCATTCCAAGACTGACCCGGAACCGGTATGAAAAATTTCTGGCACAGGTGGATCAGCATGTGATCCCTTTTGTGGAAGTGTTCAACCTGTCGGATATCGGTGAGATCCGGTTCATGTTCAACTCCGATTTTGAGCGGCCTCAGCTCCCTGTCCTCAGAAAACTGTTTGCCGATCACGGCCTGACCATCACCCGGGCATACTGGGAACCCTATTTCACCGAGTCCCGGGTGCCCACCTCCATCTGTTCCCTTTACGTGGCCGGCGAATTGTCAAGAAACAAAGAGGCGCTTCTGATTGATGACCTTCAGTCATTTTTAAGTTTCCGCATCAGCCCGATCACCCGGCTCTATGTGGAGGGCGTCCTCGGTTTCAAAGAGATGCTGTTTGCCGGCAATGCCGTGGATTTTACACACCTGTTCATTTTCAAGGAGCAGGGCACCCGCACCGACCGGGAGATCATGGAAAGTCTGGCCTCCGTGGATCACAAGGAAGCGTTTTCAGCACGGATACATGAGTCCAATAAGTTCACCTATGTTTCCGCAATGATTCTGGACAGCGCCATGGCACATCCGGATCTGATTCAGTACCTGTTCCGGCTGTTTGATGCGAGATTCAACCC
>DATHSR010000364.1:0-3924 GCA_035464035.1 Desulfotignum sp.
CCGGTGCTTGTGGAATTGAAAGCCCGAACCAGGGATGCCATTGCCGACATTGTCGCCAAAGATCCCATGGCAAAAAAAGTGAACGACAGTTTTGAAAAGTTCAGAAAATTGATCGGCCCCTGGGATGAAATATCTGAAAAAGTGTATCACAACTCGTTGGCTGACCAGTTTCCGTTCCAGGCGTAATTTTATTAATCAGGGGGACCGGTATGAATTTCCCTTTGCTGACGTTGCTGGAGAAAATCGCGGACCGAATTGACTGGATCAACGAACGGATCGGTCGTTTTGTTTCCTGGGTTGTGGTGCTTCTGGTTGCCGTGGTGTTCACGGATGTGGTCATGCGGTATGCAGTAAACACCAGCTTTGTATTTACCCAGGAACTGGAGTGGCATCTGTTCGGATTCATTTTTTTGATCGGAGCAGGTTATACTCTGCTTTACGATCAGCATGTCCGGGTGGATGTCATCTACCAGCGTCTTTCTCCCAAGGGGTGTGCCTGGGTCAACCTGCTGGGATGCGTGTTTTTTCTGTTTCCGGGAACCCTTCTGATCATTTATGTCACAACCGGTTTTGCCTGGGAAGCGTTCATATTCAAGGAAGGGTCTCCGGACCCCGGGGGCATCCCTTACCGGTTTATCATCAAGGGCTGTGTTCCTGTCGGCTTTTTACTGTTTCTCGTTCAGGGGTTAGCCCTGTTTGTCCGGAGCCTGTCAACCCTGTGTCGCCCGGGCATGTCTGACCCGTCATTAGGATCGTGAACAATGGGATCTGAGTATCTGGCTGCGTGGATGTTCCTGGCACTGACAGTGCTGCTCATGGTGGGATTTCCCGTTGCCTGCACCCTCATGGGTGTGGCGCTTTTTTTCGGGGTTTTAGGCTCCGGCCTGGATTTTTTCGAGCTGTTGCCCATGCGGATCTGGGGAGCCATCAACAATGTGGTGCTCATTGCGGTCCCGCTGTTTGTGTTCATGGGAGTGACCCTGGAAAAATCCGGGCTGGCCGAAGAGCTGCTGGAAACCATGGGGCTGCTGTTCCGGAAAATCGGCGGAGGCCTGGCCATCAGTACGGTGGCGGTGGGGGCACTGCTGGGTGCATCCACGGGTATTGTGGGTGCCACAGTGGTGACCATGGGGCTTCTGGCGGTGCCCACCATGCTGCGGCATGGATACAAGCCGACACTGGTTACAGGCACGGTGTGCGCGTCCGGAACCCTGGGCCAGATCATCCCGCCGTCCATTGTTCTGGTGCTGCTGGCCACCATTGTGCAGATTCCTGTGGGCGACCTTTTTATGGCATCTCTTTTGCCGGGACTGGTGCTTGTGGCCGGTTACATGATCTATATTTTCATTGCCGCCACCATAAACCCGAAAATCGCTCCGCCGGTGACCCTTGTCGACGGGCAGGTGCTGGCAGGCAGCGCGCTGGCAAAAAAAGTGTTCCGGGCACTTATCCCTCCGCTGTTTTTGATTGTGGCGGTGCTGGGATCTATTTTTGCCGGCATTGCTTCGCCTACTGAAGCCGCCTCGGTGGGTTGTATCGGGGCCGTGCTGCTGGCGGTCTGGAACCGGCGCTTCAACCTGGAAATTCTGAAACAGGTTTCCAGCACCACCACCCGCCTGACCTGCATGGTCTTTATCATCCTGGTGGGGGCCAATGCTTTCGGGCTTACATTCCGGGAGCTGAACGGGGATGAACTGGTCAGGGAATTTTTGTTCAGCATTGCCCACCGGTATGATCACTGGGTGGTGCTGGCCATTGTCATGGGGGTGATTTTTCTCATTGGATTTGTTCTGGATTTCATTGAGATCATCTTTATTCATGTGCCGGTGCTGGTACCGATTCTGATCGATGATTTCGGGATTGATCCGTTGTGGGTCTGTGTGCTGCTGGCCATCAACCTGCAGACCTCGTTTATTACCCCGCCTTTCGGGTTTTCACTTTTTTACCTCAAGGCGGTGTCGCCGCCCCAGGTCAAAACCCGGCACATTTACCAGGGGATCATTCCCTTTGTGCTCATTCAGCTGCTGGGACTTCTGACGGTAGTGCTGTGGCCCCAGCTGGCCACCTGGCTTCCCACCGTCATCTATACCCGGTGACCGGTTGCCGTTTGACGGTATGGCTGCCCATAGTTTGTGGGCAGGTCACAGCTTGGTTAGTGACGGAAACCGGGTGGCGGCGGAAAACCTTTGCACAAACCCGGGTTCCGAGGCCAGATCGAGAAACCGCACCTGCCGGGCCATTTTTTCGACCTCCTGCTGGTGTCCCTTGTTCAGCAGGGCCATGACCGCACCGGTGCCGGCCAGGTTTTCCGCGGCAATCATCTCTTTTTCACAGACGGCTGCCGGCAGCATACCGATGTCTCTGGCATTTTCCCAGTCAAATTTGACGCCGAACGCGCCGGTGAGGATGGTGCGGTCCACCCGGGCGACACCGGCTTTTTCCAGCAGCAGTTCGATTCCCACATACAACGCCGCCTTGGCCAGCTGGACCTGGCGCACATCCTTGAGGATGAATGTCACACTGGTTCCCGGCAGGGTAAATGCCCGGCCCACCCCGGTGTCATCGCAGCTCACATGGGGGCTGGCTGGATCAAAGGCACCGCTCTCTCTGATGGCGCCGGTTTTCCGCATGGCTGCCAGGATGTCGATGACCCCGGTGCCGCAGAGGCCCACGGCCGGGGCCTGGTTGATGGTCTCGTGAAGGATCTGACCGTTTTTTACCCAGACACGGCTCACTGCGCCGGTGGCGGCCCGCATGCCGGCGGAGATCTGGGCCCCTTCCAGGGCCGGTCCGGTGGCGCAGCTGGTGGCCCAGATCCTGCCGCCGGAACACAGCATGATCTCCCCGTTGGTGCCGATATCGATGATCAGCGTGGTGTCTTTCCGGGTATGGGACAGGTCCCCGAGGCCGGCAGCCAGAATGTCGCCGCCCAGAAATCCGGATATTACCGGAAAGATATAGACAGGGACGTCTTCCCCGGCAGCCAGGCCCAGGTCTTTGCAGGTCACCGTCAGGGCCTGCCGGAAAACCGGCAGATAGGGGGCCAGGCCCAGGGTGTGGGGGTTGAGCCCTGCAACCAGATGTTCCATGGTGGGATTGCCCACAAGGGTGATCCGGTCGACGGCCTCCCGGTTTCTACCGGTTTCTTTGAGACAGGCATCGATGAGCTGGTTCATGGCCCCGGCGGCCAGCCGCTGCTGGTTTTTCAGGGCATCCGGGTCTTCGCTCACGGCGGAAATTCGTGAAATCACATCCTCGCCATACCGGCGCTGGGGATTGATGGTGGCATTGGCGGTCAAAATAATGCCGCCGGCCAGGTCACACAGGTAGGCGGCAATGGTGGTGGTGCCGATGTCAAAGGCGATGCCCAGCCCGCCCGGATGCAGGCCGGTCTGGATGGCGGTGACCCGGGCATCTTCCTGGACCACCACGGTCAGGTCCTTGTCATGGATTTGAGGATCAGCCAGCCGGGCCAGGGGTCCGGGATCCTGGAGCCGGATTTTTTCGGAAAATCCGGCCGCCACCGCCCGGCAGATTTTTTCCGCCTGGCTGAGGGTTTCCGGGGTTTCTGCCGCTTTTATCTGTTTGCCGGTCAAAGGGAACCGCCTTACAGCAGAATCCACGGCAAATTTTCCCTGAATTCCGGTTTTTCCGGACACCTCGTTGCCGACAAGCAGGTTGTCCGGTACCGTCACCCGCAAAGGCCCCTTGAGGATCCGGGCCTGGCAGGCCAGACGGTGATCCGGACTTTTTTCCTTGAGCAGGGTGTGCTCCTGTTCCGTTCGGGGGGACAGGCGGTCCGGATGATCCACCAACACCCGGCATTTGCCGCAGAAACCTTTTTCACCGCAGTCGGACCGGAGCAGGATACCCCTGGACAGCGCGGCCTGAAACAGTGTGGTGCCGGCGGTCACAGCGACCCGG
>DATHSR010000365.1:0-3995 GCA_035464035.1 Desulfotignum sp.
TTGACAAAGAAAAGGGCGGCACGGTTTCCGGTGTGACACTCAGTGAAACCGCCGGCATCTCCCGGGTGGCGGTATGGAAACACATCACTGCCCTGAAAAAGGCGGGATACAGGATTGAATCCGGGCCCAGAGGGTATTTTCTGCCTGATCCGGATGACCTGCTGCTGCCTTTCTGTTTCGACCCTGGCCTGTCTGAAGGGCCTGACTCCGGCGAATCAGATATTTTGTCAACGGATCGGATAGTTTATTTTCCACGGGTTGACACCACCATGGACACGGCCCGGAAACTGGCCAGACAGGGGGCGGCTCATTTCACCTGCGTGCTGGCGGAGCGCCAGACCCGGGGCAGGGGACGCCTCAACCGGGCATGGGAATCCGGGGAGGGAGGCTTGTGGTTCACCCTGGTCCTGGTTCCGGATACCCCCCCGCCCCTGGCATATCTTTACAATTTTGCCGCCTCCCTGAGCCTGTCTCTGACTTTTGAAACCCTGTTCGGTCTGGATGTCCGGGTCAAATGGCCCAATGACCTGCTGCTGGAGAAAAAAAAGCTGGTGGGGCTGCTGTCTGAGATCGAAACCCAGGCAGACATGATCCGGTTTCTGCTCATGGGGATCGGCATCAATGTCAACAACTGCCCTGCATCGGATTCATTCCAGGCCATCTCCATTCGACAGGCCCTGGGCCGGCCGGTATCCAGAAAAAAAATTCTGGTGACGTTCCTCAAATTTTTTGCCGCAAGGATTCGAAATATGGATTCGGCAGCCATCATGGGGGCATGGCGGCGCCGCACCGCCACCATCGGTACCCGGGTCCGGGTGGAAACCCATCATCAGACCGTTGAGGGTCTGGCTCTGGATGTGGATGATTCCGGGACCCTGATAGTGGAAGACGACAATCAGCAGATCCATAAAATCATTTACGGCGACTGTTTTCATGCCTGAAAGGAATCACGCCATGCCACAGACCGAACCCTTGCGGCCCATGGTATATGCGGCCCTGTTTATCGCCCTCATCTCTGTGGGCGCATGGATTGCCATTCCCGTGGGACCGGTACCCATCGTTCTCCAGAACATGTTTGTCCTGCTGGCCGGTCTGCTTCTGGGACCCGGCTGGGGGGCCGCCTGTGTGGCAGTATATCTTCTGGTGGGCCTGGCCGGTCTTCCGGTTTTTGCCGGGGGCACCGCAGGCATCGGCAAACTGTTCGGACCCACCGGGGGCTATCTGCTGGGCTACCTGCCGGCGGTGGTGGTCACCGGCGCTATTTCCAGAATTTTCGGAAAGACAAGCCTGGGCGACATCCTTGCCATGACAGCCGGGACCCTGGTGATCTATGCCGCCGGCGTGCCGTGGCTGAAGATCGTTTTTTCCATTTCCTGGGGGAAAGCGGTGTCCGCCGGCATGATCCCGTTTATCCTGGGCGATGCCCTCAAAATTGCGGCCGCTGCTGTCATTGCAAAAAAAATCCGGCCCCTGGTCAGACTGTAGCCGGCCATGTCCCGTCCCATCCTGGAAATAGATCATCTGACCCATGAATTTACACCCGGAAACGGTATCTTTGATATCTGCCTGGATATTTTCCCAAAAGAATTCATCCTTCTGGCCGGACCCAACGGTTCCGGAAAAACCACACTGGTCCGGCACCTCAATGTCCTTTTTCTGCCGACGTCCGGCGAAGTGCGTCTGCACGGGCGTCCGGCAGCATCTGATATCATTTCTGCCCGGAAAACCGTCGGCATGGTATTCCAGGACGCAGACACCCAGATTGTGGGAGACACGGTATTTGACGAGGTGGCGTTCGGACTGGAAAATCTGAAAACCCCGCGCCCCATGATCCGGGAAAAGGTCGCCCTGGCCCTGGCACAGATGAATCTGTCCCATCTCAAAGCGCGCAATCCCGCCACCCTGTCCGGCGGTGAAAAACGTCGGCTGGCCATTGCCGGCATCCTGGTCATGGACCCGGAGATCATCGTGCTGGACGAACCCTTTGCCAACCTGGACTATCCCTCGTCCAGGGCGTTGATTGACACCTTAGGTCAATTGCATCAGCAGGGCCAGACCCTTATCCTGGCCGCCCACGATATAGAGGATGTGATCTCCTGTGCCACCCGGGTCATCATCATGGACCACAGGGGCCGGGTGGCAGAAGACGGGCGTCCCCAAGATCTGCTGGGTCATCTGGAAACTTATGGCATCAAGGAGCCCTGTTTCTCCCGGATGGGGTATAAAAAACCGCCGTGGCAGGCCTGACCCTGTTTACCTTCCGACCGGGCAACTCGGTCCTTCACCGCCTGGATGTCCGGGCCAAGACCCTCCTGGTCTGCATGGTGAGCCTGACGCTTTTCACCTCGGGACCGGCCGGATGCCTGGCCTGTTTTCTGGTCCTGCATCAGCTGGCACGGACCATCGGCATCACCCTGACGCAACTGCCTGGACAGTTGAAATGGTTTCTCCTGCTTCTGGTTATCATGGCTGGGGCGCGGGCGGTGACAACACCGGGTCACCTTGTTTTCAGCATTTTCAGCCTGGCAGTCACCCGGGAAGGTCTGGCCCAGGGAACGTTGGTGGCTGGACGGTTTTTTTTGGTGATGATGACCGGCCTGCTCTTTTCCGCCACCACCCGGCCGGCAGACCTGAAAAGCGCGGCCCAGTGGTTCTTAAGACCCGTCCCCTTTGTTCCGGAAAAACGTGTGGCGGTCATGATCAGCCTGTTTCTGCGGTTTTTCCCCATGATTCTGGCCCAGGCAAAGCAAACCACAGATGCGGTCAACGCCCGGTGCGGCAACCTGCATAAAAATCCCATCCGCCGGATCCGGTGTCAGGTACTGCCGCTGCTGAAAAAAACCTTTATGGGTGCCGACCGCCTTTGCCTGGCCATGGATGCCAGATGCTACAGCGGGGACCGGACCGATCCTGAATTTAACCTTCGCTTTCAGGACATTGTTTTCCTGGCAGCCGGATTTCTGTTCTGCCTGGCCATGCTGGGCCTTTCCCGGAAATCTTTCTGGATGATATTTTGGTAACATTTCACATTTGTGGTTGATCCGGCATGGGATTTATTGTACAGTTTACACACAAAAAAACTTCATTACTTTTATGAATGAGCCGTTTTAATAATAAAGCCATTCTAAAAGGGGGAACGTACATGCCGAAACCGGTGGAACCCGTTTCAGGGCCGTCCGTGGTTGACCTGCGGGGCAGACAATCTGTCCGGGCGACCTTCAGGCTCTCCCAGAAGGCCATTGATGCCATCGGTCTGGTGGCGGTTCACATGGGCATCAAGCAGAAATCGCTGTTTGACCATATCATCGACAACCTGGAAACCATGGAAAAACTGGCCCGGTCCATCCGGATCCGCCAGTTTGAAAAGCTGACCCGGCGTCAGAAAACCTTTGTCATGAGCCGCAGAACCATTGACGCATTGAGCGCGGTTTCCCAGGCGTATGACATGCCCAGAGACGCCCTGGTGGAATATGCGGTGCAGAAGCTGGAGTCCGTGATTCAAAGCGAAAAAATGCGGCATGCAGAACGCAAAAAACTGTCTGTCGAAGTGATGGCCCATTTTGACAAAGGGGAACAGCTGTACCGGTCTGTGGCCAAAACACTGGGCAAGGATGATCCGTTCTGCCGGCATCTGGCAAAGGCGATTCAGGCAGCCCGGAAAACAGCGGATGATCTCCAGGTGTTTTTAAACAAAAGCCAGATTCTGGAGGATTTTTAAATGAGGAGGTTGCATTGATAGACGTTCAAAATCTGTCCAAGTACTACGCCGATTTCTGTGCGGTGGACCATATCACCTTCTCGGTCAAGTCCGGAGAGATTCTGGGACTGCTGGGGCCCAACGGCGCGGGAAAAACCACCACTCTGCGGATGCTTACCGGGTATTTCAAACCGACATCCGGCAGAATTACAGTCAAAGATCTTCACATGCCCGAAGATACGCTGCGGATCAAATCCATGGTGGGGTATCTGCCCGAATCCGCACCGCTGTATCACAA
>DATHSR010000366.1:0-6181 GCA_035464035.1 Desulfotignum sp.
GCCACATCCCCGTGATCATAGGTGGAAAACAACACCTTTTCAGGCGCTGTGTTAAAGCGGACCTCATGGGAGTGGTTAATGGTAAACCGTTTGTTTTCATAGCCGATATGGTCGATGAAATGAATGCCTTCCGGATTATAGGGTCGTATGGACACAATAAGCCATCCATTGCCCTGCTTGATGGCGCCTCTGGCATGCATCTGCATCACCGGCGCTGAATGAATATCCTTTGTCACAGTGGTGGTGCAGACCAGTGACAGCGTATCTTTTTCTGTGGCCGTGGTGACGGCAAGTTCATCTGCCAGATCCAGTGTCTGGTGGGCATGGAACTCCCGTGAGGGCACCAGCAGGTTTCCCGCGTCGGACAGGAGCCACAGATCGATGGACCAGGCATCGAATAAAGGGGTCACAAGTCCTCTGGGATCGATGATGGGGTATGCCGGGAGGTCGGGATGGCCCACTGCGGTCCAGTTTCTGTGGGTGACATTGATGTGGGAAAAAGTAAATCCCCTGGGAATAAAAGACGCATCCCTGGGGGTGAATTGTTTGACCACCCAGTAAGGCCAGACCCAGTCAAGGTTGTACTGAATGGCCCGTGTGTTGACCAGTCCCCGGGCATGGAAGATGAGTCCGGCCCGGAGCAGTTCAATGGGTTCCTGTACTTCAGAGGGCTTGCTGAACTGGCGCAGACGGGCCATCAGGGTGATTGGGTCTAAAAAGCCATAAAACCCGGTGATCCGTCTGATCAGAAACCGCCATGGCAGCCATTTTTTTAAAAACATGGACACCCCGTGGCTCGGCTAAAAAAGGGGTTGGCAATGTACCGCTGTATGTTTTTATCGATGGTTTTTCCCTTTCTTTTTTGGGGAACCTTGGATCAGGTGATGGTTTTGGCAATGGTATGGACTTTTTCAGTGATCAGGTTCCATTCGGTTCGAATTGCCAGCAAAAACGTTTCCCATGGCTCCATATCTGTTTTCTCTATTAAAGATGCTCCATTGCCCCGGGATATGGCATATTCATAAAGGTCTGACAGTTTTTGTGCACAGATTTCCCTGCTGAAATCCTGTGCTGTCTGCAATGCGCATTCCCGCCATGCAGCTGTTTTTTCAGGATGTGACACCGCATCACAAAGAGCCTGGGAGAATGCCTTGCAGTCTGCATCACCATCGAGCAATACACCGTTTTGGTTGTGGCGTACCACTTCTCTGACACCCGGGGCATCAAGGGCGATCACCGGTATGCCTGCTGCCATGGCCTCGGTGAGCACCATGCCCTGGGTTTCAGATTTGGAGGAAAACACAAACATATCCATGGCCTGGTAGGCACCGGCCAGGTCTTTTCCCTTGAGATTGCCTGTGAGAATCAGTCGGTCCAACAGGTCGTGCGCCTCAAATATATCATGTAGTTGAGCTTTTTCCGGTCCTTCTCCGGCCACACAGAAACAGGTATCAGAAAGACGCTTCATGGACTGGGCAACACTTTCTGTCAGAAACACCAGGTTTTTTTCAGGGGCAAGCCTGCCCACATGTCCGATGACAAAGGCATTTTCAGGAATCTGCCATTTTTTTTTAAAAGCATGGCCGTCTGCTGAACCAAAAAAGGCGGTATCCACACCTGTGGGAATTTCCGTAACCGGGGTGGTAACGCCCCGCGCTTGTATCAAATCGGCAATGCTTTTGCTGGGTGCCACCACCTGGTCGCATAAATTGGCGTACACGGTGGACAGGTTTCTGGCAAAACGCCTGAAATTTCTATTGTCTCCGGTGACATAATGGGTATATTCCTCATACAGGGTATGGTGGGTAAAAACCAGGGGAAGCCTGCGGCGCCGGGCCGCCCGGAAGGCAGCATCCCCCAGCAGGAAAGGATGATGGCTGTGGATGATATCTGCCTTGAAAGCATCCATTTTTTCATCAATGTAAAACGGTACGGGGATGCGAATGGAAAAATCACTGCCGCTGAAATTCTGGATGGCAGGGACCCGTATAATCATCTCATCTTCTATATCATCTGTGCCGGCTTCCGCAAAAGTCGGGGCAACAATGAGGACCCGGTGCCCTGTTTTTCGCAGATCCTGTGCAAAATTATGCACCGATCGCGCCACTCCGCCCACATGTGGCAGGTACGTATTTGTGAACATACAGATATTCATCAGTTCCTTTCATGCCTGCCCAGGAGTGCGGCATGGAACAGTACATGGCCGGCCATGGCTTTTTCCTTTTCTGCCCGGGTGCTTTTTTCAGGCCGGTCCAGCTGCGTTTCCTGGCCAAGGCCGGTGATCTCCAGTGGCAGGTTGAGATTGTCGCCGGCGCAGTTGCAGATGGCGGGCATTTTTTCTCCCTGTCCGATTGCGTAACTGGTAGCTTCATAGAGATTCTTTCTGACACCGGGTCAGCGTAAAAATCCCTGTATGATGCGGTTGACAGCCTGGTCATAATTAAGGCCCAGACTCATGAGTTTCATCAACTGGTCATTGGCGATTTTACCGATGGAGGCTTCGTGGGTCAGGGCTGCATCCGGGTGCAGGGCCCGCAGTGCCGGTATGGTCTGATTGATACCATTGTCCATGATAATGGCATCACATTCAATATGGCCGTAGCATCGGGCTTTTGCCGTCAGATTCGCATAAAAATCCTGGGAGGAGCTGCCTTTTATCACAGAACGGGAAACAATATTTGTTTTGCTGTCTTCTCCGTCCAAAGTGATCTCATTTCTGGATTCAGCAGACTGTTCTTTTTCGGTCATCACCCGTTCCGTGATCAGCAGCACACTGCCGGCCCCGATATGTGCCTCGTTGGCGCGTTTCGCCTCATCCACACCCCCCAGCTGGGTCAATTCCATCTGTGCCTGGGCATTTTCTTCCATAAACACCTTTGTTGTGGGATTTAAGGTGCGTTTGCCGCTGCCTTTGCCAAGGGCAATATGTTTTTCAACATAGGTGACCTTGGCGCCGGCCTTGATGTGAAATTCATGAATGCCCGAATGGCCTTCAGATGCATCACTGCCGCAGTGGATACCACATCCGGCCACAATGGTGACATCGGATCCCTCCCCGATGATAAAGGTGTTGTAAACCACATCATGCAGGCCCGCCTTGGACAGGATGACCGGGATATGAACCGATTCATTCTTTGTGCCCGGTTTGATATCAATGACAATACCATCACCTTTTTCATTGGTTTCGATGTTGATGTTTGCCGAAACCTCCCGGCCTTCCAGTTTTCCGTTTTTCCGGATATTGTAGGCCCCTTTGGGGAGACCTTCCAGATCCGCGACCTCTTTTAACACTTTTTTATCGATAGCATTGAGCATCATCTTCTCCTTGACAGAATTCATCAAACCTACAGACACTTAAATCTTCCAGCATGGGCATGGCACCTGCCAGATCGCCGGTGTAGGCGATTTTTCCTTTTTTGATCAGCAGCAGGGTATCGGCTGCTTCCAGAAATGTTTTATTGTGACTGACCACAATGGTGGTGGTGCTGTTTTCTTCTTGTTCGCGCTTGAGCAGATCCACCATGGGACCGATAGTCCACAGATCGATGCCGGTGTCTGGTTCATCATAAATGGCCACCTTTGGATTTCTGGCAATCACGGTGGCCAGCTCGATTTTTTTGATTTCACCTCCTGACAGTTTGCTGTCAACGGGTTTGTCCAGAAAATCCATGGAACAGACCCCGACCCGGGAGATGATGCGGACAAGTTTATCCTCATCATCAGATCCCAGTGAAATGGACAACAGGTCCCGGAAGGTGGTTCCCTTGAACCTTGCCGGATGCTGAAACCCATATACAATGCCGGCATTGGATCGTTCATTTATGGGAAGAGTGCTGATATCTTTCCCGTTAAACACGATCTTTCCGCTTGTGAGTGCATTGATACCCATGATCAGTTTGGCAATAGTGGTCTTGCCTGATCCGTTGGGCCCGGTGATGGCATAAAACCGCCCTGGTTCAAACGAAACGCTCACATCGTTGATAATTGTCTGCCCGGAAGGCGGCTCAGTGCCGGAATCTGATGCAGGGACTGTGAAGGTGATATTCTGTAGTTGCAGCATAAACACTCTCTTTTCTTGTGGTTGATTGGATCGATATTCTTGAAAACCTGTGGTGCCTGTGTATTTGTTTGGTCATCAAAGCCTGGGCAAACAGGTTTTAAGGTGCCGGTATTATCCTCTCTGATCCCGTGGGGTGAGCCTGGCAAGTTCCTCTTCTATGATCCCTTGGAACAGATAGGTTTTATAGGTATTGTTTTCAAGTGGTTCAGCGCTTTCAGTTACAGCTGCGGCAGCTTCGGCAATGGTCTGTCTGTTCAGGTGACGCCCAATGATTGTTTTTTCCACAGCATGGCTTCGCCAGGGGATGGGGGCGGCACCGGAAAGCACCACCCTGGCATCCATCACCCTGCCACCATCCATTTCCAGAGCCAGGGCCGCGCCAGCCAGGGCGAAATCCCAGGCACCCCGGGCCCGGACCTTTCGGTAGGCACTCTTTAAATTTTCTGCTGCCGGCGGTAACTCTATCCGGATGATGATTTCCCCGGGTTCCAGAACGGTTTCAGCCTGGGGATTGAATGACGGTGCCACATGGAGCTGCGCCACCGGAATGGTGCGTTCTTTATCCAGGCCCTTCACCAGCACCCGGGCTTTCAGGCTGACCAGGGGCGGGGCGGTATCAGAAGGATGGGTGATATAACACCGGTTGTCATGACCGAATATGGCATGAAATTGATGCTGGCCGCGTCTGGCGTAGCATAGTTTTCCGCCCTTTCTCAGGCAGTCAAACTCTCCTCTGTAATACCAGCACCGGGGTTTCTGGCACAGATTACCCCCGATGGTTCCCTGGTTGCGAAGCTGGGGGCTTGCCACCTGCCAGGCCCCCTGTGCCAGGCTGGGATACATGCTGTTTACCAAAGGATTTCTGGCAATTTCGGCAATGGTGGTCATGGCCCCTATGGCCAGACCGCCTTCACAGGTTTTGGTGATTCCCTTGAGCGGGTCCAGTGCTTCCAGGCTGACCACCCTGCCGGGGGTGATGATCCCCTCGCGCATGCACCCCAGAAGATCGGTTCCACCGGCACAGACAACGGCGTCATCCGTGAGCGCTTCAAGGGCATCTTTCACTGCCCGGGGTTGAATATAGGAAAAATTGGGCAGCATGGTCATCCCTCCTTGTGTCCACCCAAACGGCGGCAGATTTCAATGGGATTGAGAGGCGCCTGTGTAAACTGTTTGCCGGTTGCCATGAAAACCGCATTGGCAATGGCGGCAGCCGTAGGTATGGTCACAGGCTCGCCTAGTCCTTTGGTCCCGGTGTTGTTGGCTTGTGGATCCTCGATCTCTATGGGAAGGCTGATCATCTCTTCAGGAATATCAAGGGCGGTAGGCAGTTTGTAGTCATGCCAGTTCTTATTGCACAGTTTTCCGGTCTGGGTATGATCCAGCTGCCGAAATTCCGTCAGCCCGAATCCGATTCCCATGACGATACCGCCGAACACCTGGTTGTCATAGGTCAACCGGTTGATCACCCGGCCGCTGTCATGGGCGCCCAGAAACCGCAACAGCTCAATCTCTCCGGTTTTTGTGTTGATGTCAAGCTCACAGAACTGGGCCCCGAAAGGATTGATGCGTTTGCCTTCAGGGTTGGCCTGCCTGTAGCCGACCCCAACAATGACCCTTTGCTGCTTGAAACCTTTGATATCGGTCACCCTGATTTTTGTATCCGGATTTTTCCGGGATACGATGGTTCGGCCCTGGTACACCAGATCCTTCTGATCTGCATCAAGCTCCCGGGCCGCCATTTCCAGCAGCTGTTGTTTGACCGCAACGGCCGCATTTCTTACGGCAGGCGATTCCGTGGGCACGGTCTTGCTGCCGCCGCTTGCCGTGGCATACTGGGTGGTGCCGGTATCGGCATTTTCAATCTGGATCAGCTCCGGATCGATTCCCAGCTCTTCGGCTGCCACAAAAGCCATGACGGTTTTGGTTCCGGTACCGATATCGTTTGCCCCCATGTTCAGGTTCACCGAACCGTCGATAAACAGCTTGATGATCACGGTGGCAGGGGGGCTGCCGCCGCCTGCCACCCATAAGCAGGCACCCATGCCCACCCCGCGTTTGAATGCATGGTTTTTCCGGTTCTGTTGCCTTGCCCGTTTTACCGCATCTTCCCAGCCAAAC
>DATHSR010000367.1:0-8182 GCA_035464035.1 Desulfotignum sp.
TCAATGCCGGCAACGCCCCCTCCGAAGCCACCCCCTGGACCATGAAATTCTACAACGCCTATACGGAAAAATGGGGCGTGGAACCCGAAGGACTGGGTGCCTCCTCCTCCTACATGGCGGTGTATGCCCTGAAAGATGCCATCGAGCGGGCCGGCACCATCGATGCGGACAAGGTGGTCACCGCCCTGGAACAGATCGATATGGAAGGGGTTTACGGCCGGCTCAGGTTTGATCCCCAAACCCACCAGGTGATTCCCGCCACCGATCCTGCAGAAGGGGCGGTGGGCTCCATTCTCCAGTGGCAGGACGGCAAGCGGGTGGTGGTATATCCCAAAAGCATCGCCATGGGTGAAATCCTGCTGCCTCCCTGGATGGAATAACCAGCGGCCGCTTCTTTTCAATCTCGAACCAGGGGTGGTTAATTTATGGAAATTCTTGTCTACGGAACCATCAACTCCATTTCCCTTGCCCTGATGGGCCTGGGGTTCGCCATGGTCTACGGCATCAGCCGGGTGCCCAATTTCGCCCACGGTGCCTTGTACATCATCTGCGGATTCGTCACCTGGACCCTGCTCCAGAAATTCGGCATCCCCTATTGGGCTGCGATTTTCCTGTCCCTTTCCATCAACGGCATTCTGGGCATCCTCATGTACCGGCTGGTGCTGATCCGGGTCCGGGGCATGAACATTTCTGAAATCATCAGCTCCTACGCCATCGGCCTGGCCATCCTGGAAGCCCTGCGCTACGGGGGATTTAGGGGAATGACCTATACGTTGCCGGTATTCATGGAAGGCATGGTGATCATCGGCGGGGTGCCGGTGGATCTTCACCGGATCATCATGGTGATCATCGGCATCCTGCTGGTGGCAGGGCTCTGGCTGTTCACCCATTTCACCAAACTGGGACTGGCGCTCCAGGGCATGGCCCAGGATGAGCGGGCCGCCCTGATGCTGGGCATCGACTCCGACTTCATGGCCATGCTGGCCATGGGGTTCGGGGCGGTGCTGGCCGGGGTGGCGGCCATCATTATTCTGCCTCTGGGCAACATCGTGGTGGAATCCGGGTACCATGTGCTGATCATGTCCATTGCCGTGTGCATCGTGGGGGGCCTTGGCTCCTGGATGGGGGCGTTTTTCGCCGCCTTCATCATCGGGTATGCCCAGATCCTGAGCGTGGTATTCCTGGGATCGCATTTCCAGATGGTGGTGGCCATCCTGGCCATTATCCTGACCCTGATCCTCAAACCGTCCGGCCTGTTCGGCCAGCAAAAGGAACTGGAGGACAGGGTATGAGCAAAGAAAACAGAAGAAAAGAACGCATCGACCGGGGAATCAAGGTCCGGTCCGACGGGCTGGATGCGCTGATGTCCTGGCGGGAGATGGCCTACCTGATTGCCCCCCGGTTTATTCTGATCGCAGGGCTGCTGGCGCTTCCGGTTCTCATGCCGGGCATGTACTGGCAGCGGGTCATCTCCATTGTCTGCATCTATGCCATTGTGGCCATCAGCTTTGACTTTCTGGCCCATAACGTGGGGCTGGTCTGTCTGGGGGGGGCTTTTTTCATCGGGGTAGGCGGGTATATCGCGGGCATCTTCAACGCCTACTTCGGAATGCCGCCGGTGGTGACCATTCCTTTGGCCGCCATTGCCGGCGGGGCTTTCTGCACGCTGCTGCTGCTGCCCTGCCTGCCGCTGCGAGGGGTTTATTTTGCCATTGTCACGTTGATGTATCCCTTGTTCATGGCCCGGATCATCGAGGCCTTCGACCTGTTCGGCGGCACCGACGGTATCCTGGGGATCGACAGTTTTCCGTCTCCGTTCGTGGAGGAGTATTTTGTGGTGGGGATCCTGCTGGTGTTCCTGTTCGGTCTCCGGCGCCTGGTGAATACGGACATGGGACTGATCTTCACCGCAATCAAGGACAATGACCAGGCGGTGCGGGCCTCGGGCATCAACATCACCCATTACAAAGCCCTGGCGGTGTTCATTGCCTCGGCCATGGGATGTCTGGCCGGGGCCTGTCTGACCCATATCTACATGTGGTCGGGCATCTCCCAGTTTGCCCTGGATTTCTCCATCCTGCCCATTGCCGCAACAGTGATCGGCGGGGCCGGCACCCTGGTGGGACCGGTGATCGGGTGCCTGATCCTGGTGCCGGTATCGGAACTGCTGCGGGATTTCGGCACTCTGCGCATCGTGTTCTACGCCACGCTGCTGGTGGCATTTATATTGTTCCGCAGTGACGGCATCATGGCCTATGCCAAACGGAAATATGAACAGATTGAAAGGTGGACCCGGGTATGAAAAAAAACACAAATCAGACACCGCCCATGCTGCGCCTGGAGAACGTGTCCAAGTCCTTCGGCGGGGTGACGGCACTGTCCCATGTGGACCTGGATGTGCATGAAGGGGATGTCCTGGGCATCATCGGCCCCAACGGGTCCGGCAAGACCACCATCGTCAACGCCATCACAGGATTCATCCGCCTGACCGGCGGAAACATCTTTTTCAAGGGCAAAGATATCACCGGCAGAAAACCCCACCAGATCGCGGATATGGGGATCACCCGGACGTTCCAGATCATGCGGCCCTACTACAGCCTGCCGGCATACAAGAACCTGGTGATCCCGCTGTTTTCCCCCAGGGCCCGCCGCACCGGGGGATGGCGGGGCGGCGGCAATCTGGGGGACCGCAAGACCATTGCCATCGATATCTTGGAGGAGATCGGATTTGAGCGGGACTCCTACATCCCGTTCAAAACCACCTCCACGTTGCCCACCGGATACCTCAAGCGGCTGGAGCTGGCCCGGTGTCTGGCCCTGAAACCGGAAATCCTGATCTGCGACGAGATTTTCTCAGGCCTGTCCATGAGCGAAATCGCCTCCATGGTGCCGCTCATCGAACGGCTCCAGGATGACGGCATCACCATCGTGATGATCGAACACCGCCTCCGGGAACTGTTCCAGGTGGCCAACCGGGTCATGGTGCTCAATTTCGGCGAAAAACTGGTGGAAGGCACCCCGGATGAGGTCATGGCCGACGAACGGGTCAAGGAAGCCTATTTCGGATCGGAAAAAATCGAGGAGGTCATGACCTATGCTTGAAGCCACAGATCTGATGGTGTTTTATGAGAACATGCTGGCATTGAACAACATCAGCATTTCCTGCCGAGAAAACAGCATCGTCGGGGTGTTCGGGGCCAATTCCGCCGGCAAGTCCACCCTGATGTATTCGCTGTCCGGCATCATGCTGGACATCCAGAAAAAGGAAAAAATGGCCGGGGGCGAGCGGATTACGCTCTACGGACAGCTGATGTTCGATGGCAAAGATATCATGGACATGAAGCCCAGCGACCGGGCCCGGGCCGGCATCGTGCTGTGCCCGGAGCGGCGCAGACTGTTCAGCGAAAGCTCGGTCATGGAAAACCTGCGCATCGGCGGATACCTGGCCACCAAGGAACAGGCAAAGACCAGCCTGGCGTTTGTCATGGCCCTGTTTCCGGCCCTCACACGGCTCCAGAAACGCCTGGCCGGTTTTCTGAGCGGGGGCGAACAGCAGATGGTGGCCATCGGCCGGGCCCTGATGGCCCAGCCCAAAGTTCTGCTGCTGGACGAACCCCTCATGGGACTGAGCCCGCTCATGCAGGCCACCCTGATCAAGGCCATCAAGAAAATCCAGGAAGAAAGCGACATCTCCATCATCGTGTCCGAGCAGTATGCCAGGCCGGTGTTTCCCATTGTGGATTACGGGTATATTCTGGAAAACGGGGCCGCGGTCATGGAAGGTACCAGAGAAGAACTCATGAACAACCCGGATGTGAAATCCGCCTATTTCGGCATGTCTTAAAGGAGGCCCCATGGTCGATGCAATCCCCCTTGAAAAAGAGCTGTCCTTTTCGCGGTTTGACCGGATGGCCGACAAATACCCGGACAAAACTGCCGTGATCTACCTGGGAGAGCGGTTTTCCTACCGCCGGCTCCAGGACCTGAGCGAGCGGTTTGCCGGGGGGCTCCAGGCCCTGGGCGTCGAAAAAGGGGACAAGGTGCTGCTGTATATCCCCAACTGCATCCAGTGGATCATCGCGTTCCTGGGCATTCAGAAGGCCGGGGCCGTCATGGTGCCGGTCTCCCCCATCTACACCTCCCACGAGATCGCCTACATGATCAAGGACGCCGGGGCGGAAACCATCATCTGCATGGACACCAATTTCGGATATGTGCAGGAGGCCTTCGGCCAGACTCAACTTAAACGGGCCGTCGTCACCAACCTCACCGACCTTCTGCCCATGTGGAAAAGGGCCATGGGGGTGATCCTGGACAAGGTGCCTTCGGGCCGGGTGACCTATGATGAAAAGGTGCTTTCATTTAAATCCCTGTTAACGGGTCCACCCATTTCTGACAAGCCCGCCCTGGATCCGATGACCGACCTGTCCTATATCCTGTACACCGGCGGCACCACCGGATTCCCCAAAGGGGTGCCGGGCAATCACACCGGCGCCACCTCCTATATCAATGACGTGACCTTTGATGTGGCAGGAGACCACCTCAAGGAGGGCGGTGACGTGTATATCGCCATCAACCCGCTGTTCCACATCATGGCCCTGGGATTTTTCATGGCCATCGGCCTGAACAAGGGCAACATGGTGGTGCTCATGCCCCAGCCCCAGGTGGATGCCATTCTGGAGTCCATCCACCGGTACCGGCCCCGGTGGTTTCTCGGGGTCCCGGCCCTCTACCGGATGATTCTGGAAAACGACCGCCTGGACCAGTATGACCTGTCGTCCCTGAAATACTGCTTCTGCGGCGGCGATGTGCTGCCCGGAAAGGTGATGAACCGGTTCAGGGAGCTGTATGATCTGCCCATCTACCAGGTGTACGGCTCCACCGAAGCCGGGCATGTGACCTACTCCAGGATCGGGACAGATCCCTCTTCCGGGTCCATCGGGTATCCGCTCAAAAGCCGGGAATGCATTGTGGTGGATCCGGTGACCCTGGAATGCGTGGATGACGGCGAAAGCGGGGAACTGCTGGTGTCGTCGGCCCACGCCCTCAAGGAATACTACGGCAAGCCCGAGGAAACCCAGCGCACCTATGTCCGGGTGAATGACAAAATCTACTGCCGCATGGGAGACTTTGTCTCCTGCAAGCCTGACGGCGAACTGGTTTACATGGAGCGGTCCGCAGACATCATCAAGCACAAGGGATACCGGGTGTCGGCCTCGGAGATCGAGGCGGTGCTCCAGGACCATCCCACGGTGATCAATGCCTGTGTCATCGGCGTGCCGGATGAAAAAACCGGGGAGCGCATCAAGGCCATTGTGGTGCTCAAGGAGGATGCCAGGGGCGTAGGCGGCGTGGAGCTGATCAAGTGGTGCGCCGACCGCCTGGCCCCCTACAAGGTGCCCGGATATGTTGAGTTCCGGGACATGCTCCCCAAATCAAAGGTGGGCAAGCTCCTGCGCCGGGAGGTCAGGGACAGTGAGCTGCGCAAGATCACTGAAAAAACCCGGGGGTGACGCAATGGCCCCAGTCATTTTTCTTCGCCGGGTGCCATGAACCTGCCAGGCCCCATCACAGAACCGGGCCCCATGACCTTGGGCCCGTTTTCCTGGGATACCTTCCTGGACCGTCACCGGAACCGGATCCTGTCGGAATGGCGGCAGCGGCTCCATGAACAGGTGTCGCCCCGGTATTCCCGCCGGCCCATTGAAGAGCTGGCCCAGACCACATCCGATGCCTGCGATGCCTTCTGCCGGGTTCTGGCGGACAACGACTACACCCCTATCAACCGGTTCATCAGTGAAATCACCCGGATCCGCCTGGAGGCCGGGTTTCCCCTGGCAGACGTGCAAAAGGCCTTTGAGCTGTTCAGAGAAATCCTGATTCCCATCCTGGTGGAAAAATCCCCAAAACCCCTGCTGTGCCGGAACATCGAGGTGGTCAACCAGGGTCTGGCCTACACCATCCACCGATTTTCCAGCCATTTCCAGAAAATGCATGAGACCTATCTGAAAAACTACGCCCGGCGCCTGGAAAAGGATGTGGCGGCCCGGACCGCGGAACTCAGGGAATCAGAGCAGCAGTACCGGCGCCTGGTGGAGGAGATTCAGGATGGATACCTGGTGTTGAGCAAAGAGGTGATCGAATATGTGAACCCGGCTTTCTGCAGTCTCCACGGGGTGACCCCGGACCAGGCCCTGCATCAGTCGTTTCTCACCTTTGTGGCAGAAGAAAACAGAGACCGGGTCAGACAGATCGTGGCCTGTGAGGCCTTTGGCGGCAAAGAACCGGACGCGTTTGAATACCTGCGCAGAACCCGGGACGGTACCTGCCTGCCCACGGAGATCAATTTCAAGCCCTCCTGGTTCAGGGGCCGGGCCCACCATCTGTGTATCGTCAGGGACATCACCCGCCGGGTCGAGATGGAAAAAAAGAGCCGGAAAATGGAACGGATGGCCTACATCGGGCATCTGACCGCTTCCCTGTCCCATGAGATCAGAAATCCCTTGTCATCGGTAAAGATGAACCTGCAGATCCTGGGCAAAAAAAAGGCCTTCACCGGCAATGATAAACGGCGCCTGGCCATATCTGAGCGGGAGATCCACCGCCTGGAAAACATCCTCCAGCAGCTGCTGGATTTTGCCAAACCCATGTCCCTGGACCTGAAAAAAACAGACCTCAACCAGGTGATCCGCCGGTGCACCGAACTGCTGGAGGTCAAGCTCAGCCAGCACAACATCTGCTGCACCATCCACAAGGACGACACCCTGCCGGCCATCCTGGCGGACCGGTCCAAGCTGGAGCAGCTGGTGATCAACCTGCTGCTCAATGCCCTGGATTCCGTGGGGGACGCCGGTACCATCATCGTCACCACCGCTGCCCGGCACTGCGACACCGGCGCCTTTGCCGTGATCCGGGTCCAGGACGACGGCAAGGGCGTTCCCGGGGATGCTTTGCCCTATATTTTCGAACCCTTCTTCACCACCAAAACCGTCGGCACCGGCCTGGGCCTGGCCAACGTCAAACAGATCGTCGCCGCCCATCAGGGCCGGGTGGAGGTGGCGGACATTAAACCCCACGGCACCGCCTTTGAGGTGCTGCTGCCCTTGATCATGCCGCGTTAGTGCCCACAATGACAATATTTATCAAATTCAATATAGTTTCTGCCGCTGAAATAGTTATGCCATAAAACAAAACCACTTCGCCTGCTTCTAAAACTATGATTTTGACCTCCACTTTTGTTTATTTATGATTGCATCTCTTGCCGTTTTTCTACTTTTAGATTCGTCCATACTCCCTGTCACCACCGCCGACAGGTACTCTGCGAAATTTTCCGCACCAATGCCATCCGATCTTAAAGGAATTACAACGTGTGAAACTTTATCCGTGTTCTCCAGTACCTTAATAGTAATTCCCTCAGGCACCTCAATGCCTTCCTCCTTGAGGACCGCAGCTGGTTCCGCAAGCAGTCTGGCCTTGAAGTTTTCATCCGCCCATGCCTTGGTAATTATCTTCGTCCCTTGTTGCTGCACTTTTTTGGATTGTTTCTCGTTCATGAAGACTCTCCTTTCTTCCTGAGTTTTGGATATTGACTGTCTCGTTTATTTGAATCATAAACCAGATGTAAGTAAATACATTATATGCGATTTTGTATCTTACGCTTGTGATTGAAATTTCACTGGAATGATGCTGTGAAAAAATATAACTATCGGTTCAAAAACGATTTTTCTTTGCCAGACGGTCAACAGCATCTTTTATTTTCTCCAAACCATATTTTCCCGTCAAGGACCCCAAGCCCGTCTCCAGATCCTGTCCTATCTTTTCTTCCAGCATATGAACCTGGTCTTCCCGGTATGAATAAGTCAGGACTTGTCGGCTGCATATTTGAACACACATGGGTATTTGTTCGGGATCTTCCCCACACATGTCGCACTTGAGGGGAAGATTGGAATCAGGTTCTTTAAAAATTTTTCTATCTGGACAAATCGTGCTGCAGAAACTGCACTCACTGTATTCTTTCCCATTTATTATATATCTGGATCGGCCTTTGCACTCAGTTTTACTGAAACTGCCGGAGCGAACTGCAACCCATTCATCGTTTATCTCATTGATTACCATCCGGATCCTGGCGCGGCTCGGGTTAAAGCTGCTGTATTTCGGTTTGGCGTGGAATGCTGCACAGGCT
>DATHSR010000368.1:0-7596 GCA_035464035.1 Desulfotignum sp.
AGTGCTCAACGGCATTGTCTTCGGCAACCAGACTGCCATGGACTATCATACCCGAAAAACCTTTTTCTTTGAAAACGCCTGCCGGGCATTTGACGCCCTGGCCGCCAGGTATGACCGGATTGTTCTGGAAGGGGCCGGGTCCTGTGCGGAAGTGAATCTCATGGACACCGATATTGTCAATTTTCCCATGGCCAGGTATGCCAACGCCCGGGTCATTTTGACGGCGGATATTCACCGGGGCGGGGTGTTTGCCCAGATTGTCGGCACCCTGGCCTGTCTGCCTTCCCATTACAGGGATATGATAACCGGCATAATCATCAACCGCTTCAGGGGGGACATCGCCCTGTTCCAGGAAGGGGTGTCCTGGATCCGGCAAAAAACCGGTATCCCTGTCCTGGGGGTGCTGCCCTGGTATTCTCATTTCAAAATCGATGCCGAAGATTCGGTTGAAATTGAAAAACTGCATAATTTAAGCACGTTAAACCCAGACACCCCGGCCATTGCCATCCTGCGGCTGCCCCACATCGCCAATTTCACCGATTTTCATGCCCTGGGCAGAATCAAAGGCGTGCAAACGGTTTTCATCGATGTGCCCGAAGGGCTGGACCGGTTTGCCGCCGTCATCATCCCAGGCAGCAAAAACACCCGCAAAGACCTGGCATGGGTCACCGCCCGGTTTGACGGCGCTTTAAAACACTATGTCCGGTCCGGGGGCCACCTTTTGGGGATCTGCGGGGGGTACCAGATGCTGGGCCGGGTGGTGGCGGACCCGGATGGGTTGGAAGGCCTTCCAGGGCAGAGCCGGGGCCTGAATCTGCTGCCGGTGGAAACCCGGCTGCAAGCACCCAAAACCACCACCTTGAGCGAGTTTGAGTGGGACAGTGCGCATGGAAAAGGATATGAAATCCATATGGGTACCACCCGGCTCACCGGCGGCATGCCGTGGATCCATATTGTTTCCAGAAACGGCGAACCGGTCTGTGAGACCGACGGGTGCATCGCGGACGGCGGACGGGTGGCCGGCACTTACATCCATGGCTTTTTCGACACCCGGTCTGTTATGGAAAAATGGTTTGCCTGGATCGGCCTGAATCCCGCACCAAAAATTGAAACCGACCCCATGACAGAAAAAGACCGGGATTATGACCGGCTCAAGGCCCACATGGAAACATTTCTGGACATGGATGCCATCGCATAGCCTTGGTCAGCAGACAGGCGGCCGGTTCCGGACTGCAAGACATGAAACTACCGGTGAACATCCAGGTTCACCTCAAACAGCCGGGTATGGATGGCGCCTTCAGATGTCAGCCGGCTTTGGTAAAGCACCAGACCGGTGGCCTTGAATTTTTCCGGCCGCATGTTTTTAAACCGATTCAGCAGCGGGGACATCACCCCGGGCGACACCCGTGACTTGATCCGGCCCAGGGTGATGTGGGGAGAGAACCGCCGGGGCTGAACGGGAAACGCAAGGGCGCAAAGCGCCCTGTCCAGATCCCTGAAAAGATGGGTCAGCCGCCGGGTCTGGCCCCCGATATCCGCCCAGACAACCCGGGGATTTCTGACACCTGGAAACACCCCGATCCTGCCGACAGTCAGAAAAAGGTTGGGACAGTATCCGGAAAACCGTTCCATGACCGCCTGAATCGATGGAAGGCGATCGTGTGAAACCACACCCAGAAATTTGAGGGTCAGATGAAAGGTGTCCGGATTTGGCCAGGCCGCCTTGATTCCGGACAGTTTAATCTCTGACTGAAGTTTTCCCAGAAAAACCAGAATGGGATCCGGCAGCGGCACCGCAATGAAGGCCCGGACGGCATCGGGCGGATCAGGCATTGGTTTTGTTCTTGAAGCCCAAAAGCACCCGGTAGGGACCCGGGGTTCCATGGGGAACAAACGCAACCCGGTCCTGATCCTTGAGAACAGTGGACAGGGGCTGGACACGGCCATTCACAAAAACCACCTCCACATCCTTGGGTGCCAGCTGCATCTGATGAATCAACGCCTGGGCTGTGGTCCCTTCAGAAATTGCCAGGGCCGCATTCGAATAGGGCAGGTTTTTGTCTTTGAGCTTTTTTTGTAAAAAAGAAAACGCGTTAAACGTTATGGTCGGCATGGTCTTTCTCCTTTTGGTCCATTCTATCCAAGACCGGAAATATTCTCAATTGAAAAAATCGGGATCTTCTGCCTATACTCAACCCATGCGGTTGCGATTGATCATATTAATTCTGGCGGTCCTGGCTTTTTTGTCGGCGTCCACAGGCGGTTGGCTCTATTACTATTCCTTCCGCCAGGCCGCTTTTCAAAATGCCGAAACCCAGGCGGCCGCCCAGCTGAAACTGCTCACGGATCAACTGTCCACCTACCTGTCCGAACATATCAAACCGGTCAGGACCCTGTCCCAAATCCGCGAGATCGGTCAGGTGCTTGAAAAGACAAACCTGGAAACCATTTACCAGGCCAATCAGATCCTGGATCTGTTCACCGGGTCTCTGGAACTGGATGTCAGCTATCTGATGGACCACAACGGCATCACCATCTGTTCCAGCAACCGGAACCAGCACGACAGCTTTGTGGGCCATGATTTTTCCTTCAGGCCCTATTTCACCGCCGCCATTCAAGGGACCCCGGCGACCTACCTGGCCCTCGGGGTCACCTCCATGAAACGGGGGGTGTACTACAGCCATCCGGTTTATGATCCGTTCAATCAGAAGATCGTTGGGGTGGCTGTGATAAAATCCTCCATTGAGTTTCTGGAAACCACCTTGTTCTCAAACCCCGAACATATCCTTTTGTTTGTAAACCCGGAAGGGCTTGTTTTTATCAGCAATCAACCGAGCCTGCGGTTCAAGCTGCTGTGGCGTCTGGATGATGATGCCATGGATCAGCTTGTCAATTCCCGACAATTCGGCAACGGGCCCTGGGAGTGGGCCGGGTTTACAAAGACGGAAAAACAACTGGTCCTCGATGAAAACCGGCAACAATTCTTATTCACAGGCCTTCCGGTCGCCAATAATCCAGACTGGCAGGTCATCTCCCTGAGAAACAAAAAAGCGCTTCAAATACAGATGTCACAGCCCTTTTCCCAGGGAATCGGTCCGGCGGTCACATTTATTTCCATTCTGGCCGGCACCCTGGTTTTTTTTCTTTATCAGCAGGCGGTCAAGGAGATCACCCAGCGCAAGACGGCTGAGAAAAAACTGCGTATCAGTGAAGAGCGTTACCGGGATATCTATCATAAAACCCCTATCATGCTGCACTCCATCGACACCAGCGGCAGAATCATCCGGGTCTCCGACCACTGGGTGGAAACGATGGGATACGATCGAAACCAGGTCATCGGCCGGCACCTGACGGATTTTTTTACGCCGGAATCCAAACAGTATGCCTTGTCTGAAATTTTTCCCCGTTTTTTTATCACCGGTTTTTTCAAGGATGTGCCCTATACCTATATCAAAAAGAGCGGTGAAAAAATTGACATTCTGCTTTCCTGCTATGGTGTGAGGGATGAAACCGGGAACGTGATCCGGTCCCTGGCCGTGAGCGTGGATGTGACTGAAAAAAACAGGGCGCAGAAAGACCTGGAAATTGCCAAGGAAAAACTGGCCCGATACTCCCAGGACCTGGAACAGCAGGTCAGCCGCCGAACCGCCCAGCTGGAAAAGGCCCAGGCCAGTCTGAAAAACCTGTCCAAAAACATCATCGCCTCCCAGGAGCGGGACAAGGAACTGGTGGCCAGAGAGCTTCATGATCACCTGGGTCAGGTCCTGACCGCCCTGCGCATCGATGTGGTCTGGCTCAAAAAACATCTGGCATCATCTCCTGACCATGCCGTGGACCGGGCTGAAAAAATGAGCATTCTCATCGACAAAACCATTCAGGATGTCCGGGACATGGCCTACCGGCTCAGGCCCCGGGTCCTGGATGACCTGGGACTGGCAGATGCTCTGGAATCTCTGGTATCTGATTTTGAAAAACGCTCCAATGTATCCTGCGTGTTCCGCCGGGATGCCATACCGGAAATCGACAAAACCCTGGCCACCGCCCTTTATCGGATCGGCCAGGAAGCGGTGACCAATGCCATCCGCCATGCCCGGGCCTCCACGATCATGGTGGAATTGAGAACCGATGCCCATGGCCTGGTGCTGACCGTGGCAGACAACGGCAGGGGGTTTGACCCTGCTGACAGGACAAAACAGACCGGATTCGGCCTGGAAGGCATGATGGAACGGGCCAATCTGGCAGGCGGCACGCTGAACATCCGCTCCAGAAAAGGACAGGGCACCCGGATAACCTGCAAAGTGACAGTGAAAGGATAAACATGATCACGGTACTGCTGGCAGATGATCACGGCATTGTCAGGGACGGGCTACGCAGGGTTCTGGAGGACGGCTCCGACATCAAGGTCATTGCCGAAGCGTCAGACGGCGAAACCGCCTTTGACATGGCCATGAAAAAAAAACCGGATGTGGCGGTCATTGATATCTCCATGCCCGGCATGGATGGACTGGAGGTGGTGGCCCGCATGAACACTTACTGCCCAAAAATCCCGGTGCTCATTTTGACCATGCACGAAGAAGAACAATATGTAATCCGGGCCATTGAAGCCGGCGCCATGGGATATGTCACCAAACAGTCTGCGCCGGAACAGCTGGTGGCGGCGGTCAAAAAAATTCATGCCGGCGGGCGTTATCTCACGGAAAAAGCCAGTGAAGCCCTGGCCCTGCGGTTCATCCGGGGAAATAAAAATTTAACCGAGTCGTTGTCCATGCGCGAACTGCAGGTGCTGCGCAAGTTGGCCGCCGGCAGCACCAACCGGGAAATTGCCATCACCTACAACATCAGTGTCAAAACCGTGGATACCTACCGGTCCAGGATCTTGAAAAAGCTGCACCTGCGGAACAACGCCGATCTGTCCAGATATGCCATTCAGAACAGGCTGGTGGAATTTTAATCAATCTGGTCCAGCCGGGAAAAATTTGAAAAAATTTTATTGAGGGTTGCCTTGCACTGCGCCATCTCCTCAAAAGAGACCCCCTGTTCAGCCTCCTGAAGCATCTCTTCCACCAAAGCCATCAGGTCATCTCTGAAGGATTTGGCCTTGTGGGTCAGGTAAACCAGTTTGCTGCGCTTGTCTGAGCGGTCCGGAATCCGAAGCACGATGTTTTTTTTCTCCAGCACATTGAGCAGCCGGGTAATGGCCGCCTTGTCCTTCACCGCGATGGTGGACAGTTCCTGCTGGGTCTGCCCGTCTTTCCGGTACAGGTGAATCAGGATGCTCCATTGCTCATAGCTGACATCAAATCCGGCATCAGCGAATTTTTTTGTCAGCCGCTTGATGATGGCCCGGGACGTTCTGCCCACCAGATAGGCGATGGACGTATCAATGACACGTTCAAAAATTTTCAGTTCAAGATCATCCATGGAAATGGTTGCTGCTTGCGGTATCAACTGGGTCTGTTTCATGTGTAATATTTTCACCATCATATCAATTATTTACTGTTTTAAGAAGTTTACACACAATATGAACTAAAATGGTTGATGATGCAACCAAATATTTGGTCCCTTCGGGATTTGCTTGCGATCAAAATGAAAAAGGCAGTCCGGTGCTGGAGAAAAATCTCCGGCAACGGACTGCCTTTAATTGAGCGGCGGCAGAATCAGGCGGCTCTTTTTCTGGAAAACAGCCCTTTCAACGAATGAATCCAGATTCCGCTGAGGAACCAGGCATAAATATAGGTACCGATAATGATCAGGATGAACGCCTTGACAATGTCCATGGCGCTGCCGTCCAGGGAAAATGCCGGCACATAGCCGAAAAGGAAGGGGCCCAGGTAGAGGAACTTGGCGAACTTAAAGGCGGTGAATGCGGTTCTCCACATGTTGGCCTTGGCAATGGTGGCCCCTGCGAATGCGGCAATACACACCGGCGGGGTGATATTGGAATCCTGGGACAGCCAGTAAACGATCATGTGGGCGGCCAGCAGGTTCACCCCCAGATGGGTCAGGGCCGGCACCGCCACCACGGCGGTCACCAGATAAGCGGCCGTCACCGGCACGCCCATGCCTAGAACCAGAGAGGCCAGGGCCACCAGCAGAATGGTCAGCACCAGGGATCCCCCTGCCAGATCAATCATGATGTCGGCAAAGGTCAGAATCAGGCCGGAAAAGGTCAAGACCCCGATAATAATTCCGATAACCCCGACAGTAGCCCCGATTTTGAGACTGTTTTCCGTGCCTTCCCGGGCCGCCTGGATAAACCGCTTGGGTCCGATGCGGGTGTCTTTTCTCACCCAGGAGATCGCGATACAGGTGACCAGGCCCAGGACGGCAGAATAGGCGGGGGAAAACCCGTAAAGCATGAAAATGGTGATGATCACCAGCGGCATGATATAAAACCATTGCTGCTTGAAGATCTGGGTGGCGCTGTATTTGGACCGCTCCCCCACCACGTTGTCTTTTTTGGCTTCATAATGCACCATGACAAACACACTGAAAAAATACATCAGTGCGGGAAAAACCGACACCAGCATAATCTGGGAATAAGGCAGCCCGGTCAGTTCCGCCATGATGAACCCGCCGGCTCCCATGATGGGAGGCATGAACATGCCGCCGATGGAGGCGGCCGGTTCGATGGCGCCGGCCACATGGGGTTTGAATCCGGCTTTTTTCATCATGGGAATGGTGAACATGCCCGTGGACACGGTGTTGGCAATGGCACTGCCGGAAATGGAGCCGAACAGGCCCGAAGCGATGACCGACACCTTTCCCGGACCGCCGATGCGGTGTCCCACGGCCGCCAGGGGCCAGTCAATGAAAAACTTCTGGGCCCCGGATTTCTCCAGAAACGCACCGAACAGAACAAACAGGATCACGTAAGTGGCCAGGACGCTGGCCATGATGCCGAACACCCCGTCGCTTTTGTAGAATATGCTGACGCACAGTTCGGTAAACGGGGCACCGGCATGGGAAATCAGGTCCGGGGCTTTATACCCGTATACCCCGTATACCAGAAACACAACCCCCATGATCACAAACACATTGCCCACCACCCGCCGGGCCAGCTCGATGCCGATGAGGACCCCGACGATGGCAAATGCGGCATCTACCGGCGTTTCCGCACCGGTCCGATAGTTGATGACCTCAAACATCACCACCCAGTATCCGATACACACCACAGACAATGTGATCAGGACATAATCGATAACCCGGCCGATAAGGGTTTTGCCTTTGTAGAGAAGGAAGACAAGCACATAGGTAATGATTACATAAACCCCCCGGTGATACTGGGTGGCCATGGGCTGCACCACGGCGGCCCAGGCATAGAAAAGAACCAGGGTCACCGCACAGACATCAAAAACAATCTGTTCAAATCGATTCAGTTTACTATACACAATGCGCTGCCTTTTTATTTTTTTTACTGGTTATCCCACGCATTTTTTCCATGACCTGCCGGAGCCGGCACGGGGCCGGTGCCCCGTGCCGTCAGTGTCACACAACACTGAGGTTCTGCACTGCTGTGGTGTTATTAATACCTTCAATCCACACCCGACATTACAGTATGGCATACCCTGAATATGTTTTCTTATAAAATCCCAC
>DATHSR010000369.1:0-5118 GCA_035464035.1 Desulfotignum sp.
CGCGCCGTTACCTGGATACCCTGCGGAATGCCGGGGTTCAGGTGGAGGCGTTCAAAAGCACCAAGGGGCCGGGAAACAGGTTTCAGATCAATTTCCGCAACCACCGGAAGATTGTGGTGGTGGACGGCCGGTATGCCTGGGTCGGCGGCGCCAATGTCGGGGATGAATACATGGGCCGGCATCCCACACTCACGCCATGGGTCGATGCCATGGTCAGGATCCGGGGACCGGCGGTCCAGTTCATCCAGGTGCCGTTTCTGGAAGACTGGTACTGGGCCACCGGAACGCTGCTGGATCTGGACTGGACCCTTCAGCCTGCGCCGAACGGTTCTTCCCAGACGGTCCTGAGCCTGCCCAGCGGGCCTGCCGACCAGTTTGAAACCTGTACCCTCTATTATCTCAATGCCATTCACGCCGCCCAAAGCCGGTTCTGGGTGGCCAGCCCCTATTTTGTGCCGGATGAGCAGATTGTCAGCGCCCTGAAGCTGGCTGCCCTCAGGGGGGTGGATGTCCGGGTCGTGGTGCCGGACAAATGCGACCAGTTTCTGGTGAACCTTTCGGGCTGGTCGTTTATAGAGCCTCTGGTGAGCGCCGGCGTCAAGCTTTACCGGTTCACCGGGGGGGTTCTGCATCACAAGGTGATGCTTGCGGACGACTACCGGAGCGCCATCGGCTCGGCCAATTTCGACAACCGGTCCTTCCGGCTGAATTTTGAAATGACGGTGGAGGTCCAGGATGAGGCATTTGCCCGGGAAGTGGAACGCCTGTTCATCGATGATTTCGCCGCCTCCCGGCTCACCACGGAAAAAGAGCTTGAAGCCAGAAGTTTCCCCTTTCGTCTGGCCGTGCAGGTGGCCCGCCTGCTGGCACCGGTACAGTAGAACGGCACGGGATATTATTTACGCCCTGGCGGCGGGTATTTGTGACCGGCTGAAAAAATCCCGAGTTCCCAGGTTGACAAAAAAAAACGTCTGACAGATACTGACTGTTTACTGAAAAATGCAGTATCATGGATGTTAACAGAAAAACCAGGGGAGACATGATTTCGACCGATACATTGGCAATTTCCTGCGGCATCGGCAGTGCCATGGCCTGGGGTGCCGGGGATTTCAGCGGGGGCATGGCATCCCGTAAGGGCAACGTGCTCAAGGTGGTGCTGTATTCTCAGATTATCGGCGGGCTGTTCCTGCTGGGGATGGCTTTTTGGGTAGCCGAAACCATGCCGCCCGTCAGTCACCTGGTCTACGGGGCCTTTGCCGGGGTTTTCGGCAATATCGGGCTGATCGCCCTTTACCTGGGACTGTCCACCGGGCGCATGGGCATGGTGGCACCGCTGTCGGCTGTGCTCACCGCCCTGGTCCCCATCGGGTATACCGCCTTTTATGCCGGGCTTCCCTCCATGGTCCAGTTTGCCGGGTTTGCCTGTTTCATGATTGCGGTGTGGCTGTTGTGTTCGGCAGATACCGGGTTTCGCCTGACCGGCCGGGAATTGCTGCTGTCCTGTGCTGCCGGGCTGGGTTTCGGGCTGTTTTTTATTTTCATAGACAAGGCCAATGATCTGGCCATTCTCTGGCCCCTGGTGGGGGCGAGGGCGGCATCGGTGGGTTTTCTTTTCACGGTGGTGGTGGTTGTGAAAAAACCGGGGACACCGGGAACCGGTCCGTGGGGGTTCATTACCATTACCGGGGTGCTGGATGCTCTGGGCAACCTGCTTTTTTCCACAGCAGCCCACCTGGGCCGCCTGGATGTGTCTGCTGTGCTGGCCTCTCTTTATCCGGCTGCCACCGTCCTGCTGGCCTGGCTGGTTCTCAGGGAAAAATTAAGACGCCGGCAGTGGGTGGGGGTGGGGGCGGCACTTATCGCCCTGGGGCTGATTTCCATGTGATGAATCAAACACGCCGCCATTCCGATGTTCACGACGAAACCATCCAGGTTTACCGGGTGGCGGGATATGCTTTTCTGTTGAACCTGTTTCTGGCGGGCATGAAAGCCGTTCTGGCGGTTTTGTCCGGAAGCCTGGCCATAACCGCCAGCGCCATTGATTCGGGCACGGATGCCGTCGCATCCCTGGTGATTTACGGCGGTGTCAAACTGTCCACCAAAAAAACCCGGTCTTTCCCTCTGGGCCTGTATAAGCTTGAAAATGTGGCATCGGTGCTCATTGCCATTTTTATTTTCATTGCAGGGTATGAGATTTTTGCCCGGATTTTTTCAGATCCCCGGCAGGCACCCCAGATTGCTTTGCCCCACATCTGGCTGCTGCTGGCCGCCACCATGATGACCTTTTTTTTCGGCCGGTATGCCATTCGGGTCGGCCGAAGGACCAACTCCCCCACCCTGATTGCCGAAGGCCGGCACCGCCAGGTGGATGTGCTTTCCTCTGTTGTGGTTCTGGTGGCGGCACTGCTGGGATATCTGGGGATTGACTGGTCCGTCTGGGGCATCACGGTCGATCAGATGGGGGCCTGTCTGATCCTTGTTTTTATCGGCAGGGCCGGATGGGAATTGTTATCCGGCGGCATGCGGGTGCTGCTGGATGCATCTATTGATTTTTCCACTCTGGACCGGATCCAGAAAATCATTAAAAATGACCCCGGGGTGGACCTGATCACTGCCCTGACCGGCCGGAATGCCGGCCGGTTTCAGTTTATTCATGCGGCGGTGACGGTAAAGACACAAGATCTTGAAAAGGCCCACCAGATCAGTGAGCACCTGGAAGCCAGAATTCGGGAACAGATCCCTCACATAGAAAAAATCACCATTTTATATGAGCCGCAAAAACGGACCCATGCCAGGATCGCCCTGCCCCTGGCGGATGAAACCGGCGGCATCAGTTTGCATTTTGGTGAAGCCCCCTGGTTTGCCGTGGTTCATGTCCGGCGGAAGGACCAATCGATCCGGCATCAGGAGATCATGGAAAATCCCCATGCAGCCACCGGGACCGCCAAGGGAATCCGGGTGGCGGAATGGCTCAAGGAAAACGGCGTCGATCACGTGGGTATGAAAGAGGATGTCTCCCACAAGGGGCCGGGGTATGTTCTGGCAAGCGGGGGAATCAAGACCCACCTGATTTCCTGTGACCATCTTGATGCAGCTATCGATGAGATTTTGGCGTCAGGAATTTGAATTCAGCGGCCTCTTCTGCAACCGCCGCCGCCCCCCATGCCTCTACCGCCCCCCATTCCCTGGCCGCCGCCGCCTCCCATGCCGCGGCCACCGCCGGCAATGCCCCTGCCGCCGCCTTTTGCCAACCCCCTGCCGCCGCCCATACCGCCGCCGCCGCCGACACCCCGTTGGACCGGGGGTACCGGTGTTTCCCGATTTTGATCCGGCGGCCGGGATTCGGATGCGGCCAGGGTGCCGTCCTTAAAGGCCTGGACCGCCTTGCGGACCGCTCCGGCCTGGCCGGTGTAAACAGGAACACCTTCTGCATTGAACACATCCATGGCTTTGGGGCCGCAGGTGCCGGTCAGAACAGCCCGGGCCCCCTGGGCGATGACAAAAGCGGCTGCCTGGACTCCGGCGCCACCGGTCTGGGAACTGCCTTCATTGGGATACGCATGGGTTTCCATGGTATCGGTATCGACGATCAGAAACTGTTCACACCGGCCGAAGCGCTGATCTATCTGCGCATCCAGGTCCTTGCCCGAGGTACTGACAGCAATTTTCATATCTCCTCCTTTCCATCGTTGCTGCTGCAGTCCCGGGTAAAGGGCCTAAGGCGGCCCACACCCGTTTACCTGCAGCAGCGGATCTGTTTATACCGCCATTTTGTCTGCAATTTTTTCAAATGCACCGGTAATGGGAGACCGGGTAAATTTGTGCTGAAACGCAACCCCGGTATCTCCGCATCTGACCATTTCCGGGTCAAAGCCAATTTTTCCCAGAAACGGTATGCCGTAATTCAGCGCTGTTTTCTCTCCGCCGCCGGTTCCGAACAGGTCCACCACCTGGTGACAATGGGGGCAGGTAAACCCGCTCATGTTTTCAATGATCCCGAAGATCTCCATCCGGACATTTCTGCAGAAACTGATGGATTTGCGGATATCTGCCAGGGCCACTTCCTGGGGCGTGGTGACAATCACGGCTTTGGCATCCGGAATCAGCTGGGCCACGGTCAACGGTTCATCCCCGGTGCCCGGCGGTGAATCGATGATCAGAAAATCCAGTTCCCCCCAGTTGACATCGCCGATGAACTGCCGGATGGCGGAATGCTTGACAGGACCGCGCCAGATAATGGCCTCATCCCGGTTGTGCATCAAAGATTCCATGGAGATCACCTTGAGATGATCTGAATAGGCAATGGGTGCCATTTTCCGGGTGTCATCGGTTTGGAGCATGCCTGACAGCCCCAGCATATGGGGAATATCCGGGCCGTGGAGGTCCACATCCATCAGCCCGACCTTAAAGCCTTTGCCTGCCAGTGCCAAAGCCAGGTTCACAGACACGCTGGTCTTTCCGACCCCGCCTTTGCCGCTCATGACGATAAATTTGTGTTTTATTTTTTGTAAGGATTGTCTGGCCTGTTCATCCGGGTCCGGTTCCGGCATCCGGTCGGCTATCTGACCTTTGTCAAGGGGTTTGTGTGCCATCGCAGCTACCTTTTTTAATGAAGTTGTCATGGGTTTACCATATGCGGGTTATCTTCCGGTTACCTGTTTAGCAAGGTTCATACCAGGCCGTCCTGGAAGAAAGATTATCCGGTATGGCGGCCGTGTGGGCAGTATTCCCGGAACGGCAGCGGCCGATTCCGTTGGATCAGAAAGTGGCAGTAATGCGATCTTTGTGTCCAAAGTCGCATTGCTGCATCATCTGCCCGGGGCCGGGAACAAAGAATTGACAATCCGGCGGTCTTGTGTGCATAGTGACAGATCAGTTTGCAGCACATTAACCACGATGATAAGGAGTCACCAATGGCGGGTTTGAACAAGGTAATGCTCATCGGGAATCTGGGACGTGATCCCGAGATCCGTTATTCCCAGCAGGGCGTGGCAGTGGTCAATTTTTCCATTGCCACCAGCGAGCAGTGGACGGATAAGACCAGCGGGGAAAAACAGGAAAAAACCGAATGGCACCGGGTGGTGGCGTTCAGAAAACAGGCGGAAATTCTTGAAAAAT